>MFQB01000019.1:0-5040 GCA_001784275.1 Candidatus Magasanikbacteria bacterium RIFCSPHIGHO2_02_FULL_47_14 | reverse complement strand
GTTGCCTGTTACCCACAGTTTTTTCAACGTGGTGGTATGTATGATATCTGGGGAAATGAATCGCCGAAATATCAAGGAATGGTGGGGTCATGTTTTAACACACAAAATCGGTGTACCGAGCTGGTTGACCCGGCAGACACCTCAAATATCCATCCGGAAGGCCAGCCATATTATGTTATCTTTGACAAAACGGTAGAAAATCGACTGGACGACTGTCCGAACGGTGTTAGTCTTCGTGACGGGTGTGTGTTATTCGACAAGACCGACGAGCCGAATAAATACTTTAACTCCCGCGCAACATACGAACTGAGTGCCAAAGGTATTCCGCCATACGGAGTCGGAGGGCAAGGGGCGAATCCGCATGGACCGGTTAAGGCGGTGCCGGATCCGTCAGACTTGAACAGCGATGGCAACATCAGTGATTTTGAGCGAGATACTACTATAGATACCAATAGGTTGATTAAGGTTGATCGTGATCGCCAGTGCAGCGAGTGGTTGGCCTGCAAAACCGCATTCCCGTTGACACAGCAGAACGGAGAACAAGGGAGTGTTTGTTACCAGTATAGAGCCTGTGACGAACTCGGAGAGGGCGATGCAAAGTGTAACTCATGGGTGAACGAGTTGGACCCGGGTGAAGATCTGGACCAGACACTCTTCCCACTGAACTATCGTGAGTATGTTACCCGACCGGTTTCGTGGTACGACGAGGAGTTTTCCGGCTACTCACTCTTCAACAGCTTCCAGATTACCAACTTTTTCTATCAGTCTTTTAGCTTTCCAGAGGACATTGCAGCAGATTTGCGTGCCGAAGCACAGAAGAACTACATTGTTCGAGAGGTTGCAGACCCTGTTTTGGCTGCCGCAGCCGTCCGGGACGACCAACGATGTATTATCGACCAAGACCTTAACATCAATGAAGACGTTAATAATACCGATTGGCATGCCTGCGGTATTGACTCCGGCGGTCGCTGTTACAACCAGCGATGTATTTACCCGGTAAACGGTCCGTTTGGTACAACCGTTGCAGATCCGGACCAGCCGACATCAAATGAGTTGCGTCAGTTACTCGGACAACTCGAATCAAATGTGTGTAAGAGTACTCCTGAATTGGACAGCCCGTTCCCGCTTGATGTCTCGATTCCTGGCGGACGAGAACCGCGTGCATCTCATACTCCGGGTATTTCAGATCGAAAGATTTTTACTCAGAACGTTTCCGGTTTTGAGGGGGCGAACGTATGCCAAAACGGCAACTGTTCTTGCCAGTACCAAAAAATTACCTATCAAGATGGGATTGTTGACTACTGGCCAACCCAGGGCGCTATTCCACCGGAGAAGATCTGCAGTGGTGGACCAAATGATGGAGAAGGTTGCTCTCAAGATGATGACTGCCGGCCAGGAGACGGCGAAGGTGCGCAAGAAGGGGTATGTTCTACAATTACCAAGCGAGAAACGCAGATCGGTCTTGACGGTTTCTGCCTGCAATATGACCTGAGTCGTCGAGTTGGTGTTGGTCAGAATCCGTTTGCCTGTCTTACCTGGCTTCCAATTCAGGTATCTGCAGCGGCCGGAGACGTGTATAACGCAGAAACAAAAGCAGGGTATGACTTGGTGGAAGATGCGGGCAATGCAAGTAATGGAGAGACGTATTGTTACGGCGCAACTCGTGCATCGCGAGGACCATATGACAGAGATTTTTATCCGGTAAATAATCATGATGCGGCTGTGGCGGCCTCTCTTACAGATGAAGTGTATAGCCAGTATTTTTATCTTGATGGAGACGATCCCGGATTTCCAATAAGAGACAGTCGCGAGGGTGTAAACTATTTCAACTGTGCATATGAGTTCGGGGGGAACTGTGACGATGACGTGTGTTGGAATCCATCAGACGTTCCATACCAAAATGCAGTGTGTTGGCCAGGGAATATGCCAGCCCTTTACCAGGCGATTCGCTCTTGGAGTTGGAGAAAATGGCCAAATTCTGTGATTTTACGTTTGGAAAGTGGCGTACGAAAAGCCAATGCGGAAAGTGGTTCTAACGACCCGGGTTGGTCCGAAGCAAGAGATACCGTCCAGGAGAACGAAGGATTCGGAATTATTGACTATGGGACCGTAGGCCGGGAGGTTGGTGAAGATAACCTGATATATCGTGCCCCCTATGCACTGGTACCTAAACAAGATCACTGTTGTGACATGTATGAGTACGGTACAATTATGCACGAACCAAGACTTTGGCTTGACATGTACGATGGTATACAAGCATATATGCAAAGTCAGGTCGGCCAGTTGCAAGGTCTTGATGACAATGATTTTGGAGGTTCTCCATTTTTACTGATGACCTATCCACAGACGTCACTTATAAAAGACGGAACTGAAAATCCCGGACGCGACGTAGATCGGTTTATTACGATCAACCCGGAACTCCTGGCGCCTATACGAGATGCAGGCCCATCAGAATATTTCGGTGGTCATGCCGACGGCCTTCTCTATCGTTCCCAGGCAGAGAGATTCTTGAACAGACAGGACTTGCGACGTGTCTACTTTTTACCACTGAGTTATCCCGGTGGTTTAGGAGAAGATGGTCCTTATTTGCTTTCGCCGGATGTGTATATTGATATGGATGCTCTTGATCGCAGCGAAACGCACGCCGAGGCGCGTTTGACATACGATGTCGCCGCAGATGGGAATTATGGTCTGGAGTTTCCGGGGAAAAAAGATAGAACTGATCTTGCCATCTGGACATACGTGTTATCAAATGATACGGCAAATAACAAACTGTCAGAATATGCTTACTCTAACTATGAAGTGGGTTCGCTGGAAGTCTGGTCAGGTAACGAAGAAATCAGTGAAAATTACCGACGCATTTTAGAGCTCGATGCGGGAAGAAATAAGATCCACACACGCTATGTCTTGGCATTTAGCGACTGGACATTTGACGACGACGTAGAGATCCCATCTTTTATTCTTCAGGGAATTGATGGTGAAGAGACTGAAGAGGAAGAGGTAACAGGAGCAAGGATACCCCCGGTCAACTCTGAAGATCCATACAACAACCAGGATGACCCGTTTACAGCGCCATGCAACGACGATGTTGTCGCCTTCACCGCTATCGGTATGGATTTTAATAGAAAGGGCGAGTTTTTGGGGTACATCACTCGTCACTGTAACACCGGTCCGGAGGGAACCGGTGGCGCAAGTGGTATTGAGATGGCCGTAGTTGCAACGTTGCGAGATCAGTGTGCCGCCTTTATGCAGGTGTATCACCAAAACCGAAGCGGACTTGGTGAAACATCAAATAAAGCTTGGACAGATAATGTCTGGGCAGGTTCAGATAAGGTGGTTGCAGACTCGATCGTTCAAAATACGGTGAACACGCCGTTTGGTTCTCTGTCAAGTATGGGGCGTGCAGGTATCGACATATATGTCAACGACCAGGGTGCCCGGTATATGTTTGCTAATGAAAGCCAAGGAGTACCGCACAGTTGTACAATAGATTGGTTAGGGTATCCGACTCTCGACGAAAAAGAGCCAACATATAACTTTCAACGCTGTGCGCAAGTGGCCGATTCGATGGACGATGGCATGAAGAGGCAAATCTCTCGTGTGGATGGGTACAACGTCGCACGCGACACGATCCTGAAGAATCTTTTTGTGAAGTCTTTCGTAAAGAAACGAGTGAGCTATGCTAAAGACGCGAACAATCTCTTGGTTCGCTCAATTGAAAGTGGTAGTGACGATCTTGCAGGCACAGAAGCGCTGGATACATTGTTGCCACCAAAAATCTATGCACTGAATCCGTTTACTTGTAGTGACGGGCCGGGGGGGTGTACTGCGGCTCATGGAAATGCGGTGACAGTGAATGGCACCAACGCGTATGTTGGCCCCGGTGGCGAGTTTGCAGATTATAATTTAGATGGACTGTTCGAAGAAAACAAGGATGGTGACACGGAGCTTGAT
The DNA here is from genome assembly GCA_001784275.1 of Candidatus Magasanikbacteria bacterium RIFCSPHIGHO2_02_FULL_47_14. Lineage (GTDB taxonomy): Bacteria > Patescibacteriota > Patescibacteriia > Magasanikbacterales > UBA922 > MFQB01. The sequence goes on along the minus strand of MFQB01000019.1, from coordinate 1,086 downwards.
CCGTTGTTGATTGGAATCGGCAGTTATTTTGCGCGACTTCAGTTCTTTGCCTTTGCAGATCATAATCGTATGCCAATTCGTCGGGTGATGATCGACTGGGGTGATCCGGATGAGCCAATTATGAACGAAGGAAGAATGGGTTTTTATCGGAATCGTAAACCGTTCTGTGAAGAAAACAACGACATAGGTGACCCGAAAGTCGGGAGATGTTTTAGAGGCGGAATTGTGACTCAAGTGACCTGTGATCCGACTCTTGCGAATGCATGTCCGGATGAAATGAGTTGTGTGAAACCGGAGGGAAACAATGGATTGGTTGATCGTGGTGTGAAGAAACAGTTTGGTGACTTGCCACGTGCATGTATACCCGGATACTTTGAGTTTACCAATGAGTACTCATGCGGACCATCTGACTTGAGAAAGGCTGGGGTAGCAGGCGGTGAGTACGTCCAGAGGGTAAGTACTTTGGAGGCAAGCCGGGTGTTGCAGGAGTCGTGGGGATTGAGTCCGAATGAATATGTCTGTGTCTATGTGCCGAAGGTGCAGGTTATGGATAACTGGGGTTGGTGTAATGGGACGTGTGATGACCAGACCAGAGGCGGAAATCAAGAGTATCCGAATGGCGGGTGTTATAATAATGAAGCAAGAGGTGACATGCAATGTGATAACCCGAATTTGCCAGCATGGACTCCGTATAGAGGGAAGATCATTGTGATACCTTCAAGGTAAGTAAATAAATATAATTAAAAATCCCGATGAATCGGGATTTTTAATTTCGACTGACTCCAAATTTGTTGGGGTCACTCGGGCGACGTGCGAGGACACGCGCACCGGCAGCCGAAGCTGCGTAGGGTATAGCCGCGTGGGCTACATTGCGTTGCAGGTCCAGGTTCCGCCGCCGGTATCGGTGTACTGGAAGTTGAGATCATCCAGATGCTCCAGCTCTTCCACCAGGCGATAGAACGCGGGTTGACACTTGGCCTCGCAACCATCCGGTCCGTCGAGCGGCTCGAAGGTACACTCCGCACGGCCGCACATGTAGCGGCGCCCATTGGCCTGGCCAACCCACGACCACTCGGGGTCGTTCAT
>MFQB01000018.1:5931-9650 GCA_001784275.1 Candidatus Magasanikbacteria bacterium RIFCSPHIGHO2_02_FULL_47_14 | reverse complement strand
AGAGTACCTTCTTTGAACCAATTTCAAGAAGGTGACAAGAACCGGTTACCTCATGTGCTGCACCAAAAAAAGTAATATTGATCATATGAAAATTATACTAACATACTCTTTGCGCTTTGCCCATTTTTCTGATATAATGCCAAAGATTCTATGCGAGATAAAGTAGATGATATTGTCATTCAGGAGCCGCCCATTCAAGAACTGAAAAAAAAGAAATCCTGTCTGAAGAGGACCTGTGTTACTGGCTGTGGATGTATTGTCATCTTTTTTGTGGTATCGCTCTTTTTGTTGCGGCTGCTTCACGGGCCAAAGCAGCAAGAATTAAAGGAAGTCCCCGAACCGGTACATGAGTTGGTCCAGGTATACGAACCTGACTATATTCAAAAAATCACCCTGACAAAAGCTGGTGATCGCGGTCGGGTTATTGAAACACTGGCGTTGGTGCCAAAAACACTTTTAGCTCCTATAATTATTACGGCTCAAAAGACCCAAGGCGATGCAGGTTGGTGGAAAGAAATCAAAGAATTCATTGAGACGCCCGTGACCCAGGCACAGGACTCAATAAAAATTGAGTGGGAGAACGTCCCGGCACAACCGACCTTCGTGGTTCAGTATTATCAAGCAGCATTTGAAAAGAAAAATTTTAAGATGAAGACACCTGAGATACTGGGCGGTGCATCTCAGTATACCTTTGTATCAGTCGAGAACGATCAATCCGCCTCTCTCTACATAGTTGATGACCTTAGTGCGTTTGGCACAACATATATATCTTTAGAACTATTTTCATCTTCGTTTTGATATGTCAATTAAAATCCTCAAAACAGAAACACTCACCTGGGTGAATATTGATCAGGTAGATGAACAGGCGGTGGCTTATCTCAAAGAGTCATATACATTTCATCCATTGGATTTGGAAGATGTCCGTGGTGAAAGTCATACACCAAAAATCGATACATATAAAAATTATCTTTTCATGATTCTTCAATTTCCTCAATGGCGTGGGGAGACACATTCGGTTGTCGCACATGAGCTTGATATCTTCATCGGAGAAAATTATATTATTACCATCCAAAATACAAAATCTCGGGATTTGAAGAACTTCTTCTATCGTTGCATGAAAAATAGAAACATCAAGCGAGATTGGATGAGCTCAACTTCCGGATATCTCTTGTACAAACTCCTGGAGGCACTCTTCAAAAGCACACAGCCAATTTTAAATAGCATTGGTAAAGAGTTATCTCAGTTGGAACAAAATATTTTTGATGGTGACGAAGATGAGCAAAACGTCAAAGAACTGGCCTTGCACCGTCGAAATGTTTTGAACTTCCGACGCATTATTGACCCACAGCGTTACCTGGTAGCCAGTTTGTCACATATACGGAAACCATTTTTGAGCGAAGAGACCAGTCTTTACTTCGACGATATCAACGACTACCTCAGTAAACTGTGGACCATCGTTGACACCTACAAAGACACAATCAACGGCTTGCACGTTACAACCGAGTCGTTGCTGTCCCAAAAGACAAATAAGGTCATTCGAACACTGACTGTTATTTCTGTTGGGTTGCTTCCATTTACCTTGTTGGCGAGCGTCTATGGCATGAACATCAGCAACCTCCCCTACGCACAACATCCACTATGGGTGTGGGGCATGTTTTTGATACTTGCATTGGTAGTGACAGCCTCGATTGTCGTTATGAAAATCAAAAAGTGGTTGTAACGAACGACATGATTCGACGAATTTTATTTTCCCAATCCAAAACTATTACTGGCGCAGCTCTGGTTCTCGGAGCTGCCTCTTTTGTTAGCCGAATAATTGGGCTGGGGCGTGACAGAATTTTTGCTCATACGTTTGGTGCTGGTCAGACGCTTGACGTCTATTATGCAGCGTTCCGCATCCCGGATCTCCTCTATAATATTATCATCGTCGGTGCGCTATCTGCCGGATTTATTCCTGTTTTTTTAACACTGTGGAATAAAAACAAAGAAGAAGCGCAAGAACTTTTCAACCAACTGATCACTGTTGCTCTCGTTGTTCTTACTGGTCTGAGTATTATTTTATTTATATGCATGCCATGGCTTGTTCGCCTTATCGTTCCCGGGTTTGGAGAGGAGGCCATGGTACAAACAACAGCACTGTCACGCATTATGCTTTTGAGCCCGATTATTCTCGGTGTCAGCGGAATCGTAAGTGGCGTCTTACAGGCCTTAAAGTCATTCTTCATCTACTCGATAACACCGATAGTTTATAATATTGGCATCATTATTGGGGCTATATTTTTTGTTCCAGTGTGGGGAATAAGCGGACTTGGTTACGGCGTAATCTTAGGGACACTGTTACATCTTGCCATTCAACTTCCGCCGCTCTTGCGATATGGCTTCGTATATCGACCTTCTACGAAACTGAATACCGAATCTTTAAAATCAATAGGTAGGCTCATGATCCCACGCACACTCACGCTTGGGACAAGCCAACTCACATTCGTTATCATAACCGTCATCGCATCAACCTTGGGCGCGGGCAGTATCGCCATATTTAACTTGGCTAACAACCTGCAATACTTTCCTGTGGGAATCATCGGCATTTCTTTTGCACTTGCTGCCTTCCCTACTCTTTCTGAACTTGTAGCTCAAAAAAATGAAGAAAGATTCCGCGAAGAGTTATCCAGCACCATTCGACAAATTATTTTCCTTATTGTTCCTCTGACTATTCTTTTTTTGTTGTTGCGCGCGCAAATTGTTCGCACGCTTCTTGGCTCAGGTAAGTTTGACTGGGATGCAACAATCGCAACCGCCAATACACTGGCCTTTTTTTCGCTCTCATTATTTGCCCAATCACTTATTCCCCTTCTCACCCGCGGTTTTTATGCATTACACAATACAAAGACACCACTCTTCGTTGCATTTATCAGTACACTCATCACAATCATTTTGAGCTTGTCTCTCAAAGAAACGTTTGGTATTGTAGGACTCGCCATGGCATTCTCACTTGGTTGCATATTTCAGACCGCAGTACTATGGGTGACGCTCCGCAACCATATCAAAACTCTTCATGAAGGAAAGATGTTGCATTCTTTATATAAAATATCAATTGCCGGTGTGGTGATGGCTTTGGCAATTCAGTTGAGCAAAGGTCCGATTGCGTCGGTGGTAAATATGCAACGATTCTGGGGTATTTTTATCCAAGGATTGGTAACCGGAATTATTGGGGTTGTGGTCTATGGACTAATTTGCTATTTGCTTCGAACAGAAGAAATGCTTCATTTATTACGAACACTCAACCGTCGCTGGCTCACGCTTCGTGGAGTGGTGGGTGAAGTTAACAAAGGTGATGAATTAGCGGGGTAAAACCCTATAAAAATGACGAACCCCGGTTGACATCTTCGTCTTCCGGGGCCGAGAGACTCCTTGCTGGCCTTCGAGCTTCCCTGCTTGCCAGCTTGAACTGTACCTATCTTCTCCTTCTCAAGCCGCCGGTGACAGGTGCGCCGGCGCCTCGATGGTGCCCCGTGCCTTGCAGCAGGGGCAGGTCTTGACCAGCGTCACGCCGCGAGTGATGACCTTGATGTGGTCCTTCTCGAGGCGGACGATGGCCCCGCACGTCTGGCAGTGCCAGTACAGCCACCGCGCCCACTCGAACTTCGTGCTCTTCCCCCCGATGCTGTCGGGGACCGAGACGAAGCCGTTGCGGGCGAGGCGAAGGCCGGACCGGCGGTTCC
>MFQB01000018.1:1428-5914 GCA_001784275.1 Candidatus Magasanikbacteria bacterium RIFCSPHIGHO2_02_FULL_47_14 | reverse complement strand
GTGTGAGCCATGACTCATCTCCTCGGGTTCTTGCGCACCCCGAGCGAGCGTGAGTTAGGTCTCACCGCAGGCGGTAGATCGGGGTGCAGGTGGCTACAATTTATAAAGCCACCATACACCTCCGTTTCAACGTTCGCATGGTCTACCTCCGAGCTGACGAACGCGCGCTCAACCTAGCATATTTTTGCTATCTTGTCAAGGGGGGTGCCTGATGATATAATGATGAAACTTCCCTCAACCGAGCGAAATTTTATGGAAAATATACGAAATTTTTGCATTATTGCGCATATTGATCACGGAAAATCGACCCTGGCGGATCGATTTTTAGAACTAACCGGAACCATCGACAAGCGTGACATGCGAGCTCAGGTACTGGACCAGATGGAGTTGGAGCAAGAACGCGGCATTACCATTAAGCTGCAGCCGGTTCGGATGAAGTACAAAGGACATACATTGAATCTTATTGACACCCCGGGCCATGTTGACTTCACCTACGAAGTTTCTCGTTCGCTTGCAGCAGTCGAGGGAGCGATTTTACTGGTTGATGCGAGCCAGGGCGTGCAGGCACAGACAATCGGTAACCTATACTTAGCATTGGAACAGGACTTAACCATTATCCCGGTTCTCAACAAAATCGACCTGCCAAACGCCAATATAGAAAAAAGCTGCCAGGAAATTATTCACTTGCTTGGATGCAAGCAAGAAGATATTTTATTTTGTTCTGGAAAAACCGGCGAAGGCGTTCCGGCGCTTCTTGACGCCGTGATACAACAAGTACCCTCCCCTGAAAAAAAGGTCTCTGGCCAAGGAACACATGCACTTATCTTTGACTCGTTTTACGACGAATATCGTGGTGTGGTTGCTTCTGTGCGTGTCATGGATGGCGCTTTTCCAAAAGGTGAAAAAATTCTTTTCATGGGAACCAAGACGCCTGCGGAAATTTTGGATGTTGGCCATTATAATCCCAAACTCGCATCTGACGCATCACTTGAAATGGGCCAAATTGGATACATTGTGAGTGGTCTTAAGGAGCTAGGAGAAGTCCGGGTTGGTGACACAGTAACAGCTGCCAGTAACCCGGCTGTCACACCACTTGCCGGTTACAAGGAAGTCAAACCCATGGTATTCGCAGGTATCTTTCCGAAGGTCGGAGACGAGTATAGTGAACTGCGTGAAGCCATGGAAAAACTTAAACTGAGCGATTCAGCGCTTGTATTTGAGCCCGAGCATTCACAAGCTTTGGGATTTGGATTTCGTTGCGGATTCTTGGGCATGCTTCACCTGGAAATTTTTCAGGAACGAGTGAAACGTGAGTTTGATATTGACATTGTTGCAACTGTGCCAAGCGTGGCATACCATGTCTATAAAACCAGTGGAGAAAAAATAACTGTGAAGAGTCCTCAAGAGCTTCCTGAGCCATCCCATATCGAACATGTTGAAGAGCCATGGATGAACGTCGACGTGATCACACCGCATGGATATATCGGAAACATTATGGGGCTGATTGCAGAAAAAAAAGGTATTTACAAAAATACGGAATATCTCAGCGCAGGCACATCACAAAACCAAGGTGATAAACGGGCGTTGCTACATTATGAGATGCCACTTGCCTCCTTGATCACCGACTTTTACGACAAGTTAAAAACAGTCACAAGTGGGTACGGGTCCCTTAACTATGAGTTTAAGGACTACAGGAAAGCGGACGTGGTGAAGCTGGATATTCTCATTGCAGAGGAACAGGTAGAGGCGCTTTCGACACTCGTATGGCGAGACGACGCCTTTCGAGTCGGAAAACACATTGTAGAGACGCTGAAGGATACCCTCCCCCGCCAACAGTTTGTCTTAAAAATTCAAGCAGCGATCGGCGGCAAGGTAGTTGCCGGAGAACGCATATCTGCACTACGCAAAGATGTGACAGCCAAACTCTATGGCGGAGATGTGACGCGCAAGAGAAAACTCCTGGAAAAACAAAAAAAGGGAAAGAAAAAAATGATGGAAATGGGCAAAGGAACAGTGGACATTCCACCGGACGCCTATCTTGCTATTTTAAAACGCTAGTATGCACAACGAAAAATACATTAAGACAATCAAGATCTTTTTGGCGATTGTGGGCATTCTGAGTATGATTGCGTTCACACTGCTGCCTATTTTTAGTTCATGATAGTTATGGCCAAAAAAGCCGTTGACGTTGTACTCCTCCCATCTGATGATATCATTCACCTGGTTGGTAAGCTGAATATGGAAGCCTGGCGACGTGGTCAGGCCACGATTGAGATTAACCCTGCATACAGGCTCCCCCACATATCATTACTTATGGGAGTCCTGGACGACGAGCACACATCTTTGGTTCAAGAAAAGATGAAAGAGATTGCAGACAAAACACCTGCCATGCATTTAGCTATAAACAAAATTGAAAATAAATCTTTTACCATAGAAAAAATTCCTGAAATTCAAAAGTTGCATGAAGAAGTCGTAAACGAAATAAATCCTATCCTTGGTCATGAAGCGAGCAAGGAAATGTACGCCGAGCCCCAAGGATACACCCTCTACCAAGGTTTTGAGTATTGGGTAAACAACTTTGATACTCACCATAGTTTTGAACGATTTTGGCCGCATATTTCAACTCACGCTAATACCTTGCCTGATATACAGCTGCCTATCGCATGTAAGGTTACACGGTTTGCTTTATGTCATCTCGGTGACCATAACACATGTCGAACTATTCTCTATGAAACGACGCTGGCAACTTCTTGAAGCGCCACCTGACTCTTTTTTAGAACAGCATCCTGAGCTCATGCCAATTGTTGCTCACCTTTTGTATCATAGAAATATTCGAACACAGGAGCAGATGGACGAGTTTTTAGCCCCTGACTACACACAGGATGTACATGATCCGTTTTTGTTTAAAGACATGCACAAGGCGGTCCAACGACTTTTCCAGGCAATCGAACATGACGAGCATATAACTGTGCACGGCGACTATGACGCCGACGGGGTAAGTGCTTCTGCTATCCTGACCGACACACTACACGCTCTTGGCGCTAAAAATCTTGATGTATTTCTGCCCCATCGGGAAACTGATGGGTATGGTCTGAATCCAAAAACTATCCACTTTTTGGCTGAGAAAGGAACCAACGTCATTATTACTTGTGACTGCGGGATTAGTAATCACGACGAAGTTGCTCTGGCAAATGAAAGTGGTATCGACGTGATTATCACTGACCATCACACAATCCCGGCGGCACTACCGGATGCATACGCGATTATTCATCCAAAGATAGAAACCGAACCATACCCGGATAAAAACTTAGCCGGCGGTGGTGTAGCATTTAAACTTGCTCAAGCCCTGTTACATACTCACCGTGCAACTCACGAGACTCTTCCAAATGGAGAAACCCACCAAGGTTTTGAAAAATGGCTGCTGGATATGGTTGCGATTTCAAGTGTCGCTGACATGGTTCCCCTGCTTGGGGAGTCGCGCACTCTCACTCGCTTTGGTCTGATTGTACTAAACAAAACACGCCGCATCGGCCTACAAAAATTACTGTTGGAAGCGCGTTTACTCAGTGATGATGGAACGAGCAAGCGAGAGATCGACGCAGATACAATAGGATTCACGATTGCGCCACGTATCAATGCCGCAGGCAGACTGAACCACGCTAATGTGGCATACCAACTTTTGACAACCACAGACCCGGAACAAGCTGCCGAACTGGCTTTTCAGTTAGATCAAAATAACAAAGACAGGCAACAGATGGTGGACCGGTGTGTCACTCAGGCACAAAAACAGGCGGAAGAACAAAAGGACAGCCCAATATTATTTTTACTTGATCCCTCATGGAACATGGGAATAGTTGGATTGATTGCCAGCCGTGTAAAAGAACGGCACCAGAAACCCACAATAGCCATGACAGAACGAGAAGGAGCTATCAGTGGATCCGGCCGTAGTATCGAGGGCTTTAACATGATTCATGGTTTACAACAAATGCCTGATTTATTTTCCAAGTTTGGCGGGCATCCGATGGCATGCGGTTTTACTCTGGCAAGTCCGGCAAGTAAAGAAAAATTTATACAACAACTAGTAGATCTCTATGCACATACGGTTGAGCCGGAAATGACAATACCCACAATCGCAATAGACGCAGAGGTTAATCTCGAAGAGATTAACTGGGAGCTATACGACCTATTGGAAAAATTTAAGCCATTTGGACAGGCCAACCCAAAACCAAAATACATGGCAAAAAACCTTACTGTCGTAAAAACCGAAGCTGTTGGCAAAAATGGCAAGCACTTGCGACTCCTCGTCAAACACAACACACATGTTGTTCGAAAAACCATTGGTTGGCGCTTATGTGGTGATGAAACTGATAATAAAGAGAATTGGGCAACACTTTTGCAACCCGGAGACAAGATTGATATGGTCTTTGAGGTAGAAGTTAACCAATGGAATGGCAACCGCGAACTTCAACTCACAATTATCGACTTA
>MFQB01000018.1:563-1302 GCA_001784275.1 Candidatus Magasanikbacteria bacterium RIFCSPHIGHO2_02_FULL_47_14 | reverse complement strand
AGTTAGACGCCGACAGCATCTTGTGCATAGTAGACAGCAAACTGGTTGCAGAACAACTGAGTGGCCGCTGGAAAGTAAAGCAGCCCCATATACAAAAATTATTTGTGCAGGCATACAACCTTACTCGGCAGTTCAAAAAATTTAGTATAGCGCATACACCGCGTGCGCAAAACACAGAAGCAGACAGGGAGGTAAATAAAACCTTAGATGCACAAAAATCCCCGATATGACGGGGATTTTTTTGCTTTTAATCTATTGAGAACTGACCCAAACTAGTATGCGAGGAAGGTTGCAGAACCAGTACACGAACCGGACAAAACGCTTCCACTCTCTGGAACTGCATTGATACGAGCACAGAGTGTCGTGTCACCATTTGTTGTTGACGCAGTACCTTTTGTGATACTCACACCAAGAGCTGTTGAAGCGGTCGATAAAGGTAACATGCCACTAAATGTGTTGCAGTCTGTTGAAGAAGTAATCCTGATTTTACTCACATCGATGGTACCGTCAGTACAGGTTAAGTCACCACCATACCATTTGAGTAACGTTGCATTATCATTTCCTGAGTTCACAATTGTGTATGATGAGGCTGCGGTAGAAGTGCCAGACGTCCCATTGTAGGCAACATTACCAAAATCCATGTTACTTGGAACACTGACTGCGGTCAATTCAGTGAATGTGAAGGTGTCTGTGCTTGCAGCCGAGTCTCCGGTACCATCATTCAAAACAACAGAGGCTG
>MFQB01000018.1:0-554 GCA_001784275.1 Candidatus Magasanikbacteria bacterium RIFCSPHIGHO2_02_FULL_47_14 | reverse complement strand
CGGTGGTTGCGAAGTAGTACATTGGGATAGTACATTCGTACACTCCTGTCTCGTCTGTACCACCGGTACAAGCTGATACTGCACAAGAGGCACCAGAGGAGGTATCCTTGTAGCAATCAACTTCGTCCTGATCGCACGTTACACCTGCAGAGGTAAGATAAAGAGTTGTCGTGACAAGACTTGAGGTTACTTCGTCACATCCGTTGTTATCAGTATATGTTCCATGGACGAATACGTTCTGGGTGCTACTTTCCACAGGGAGTATTGAAGTGACGTCTGTACCCAAAGTTTCAGTTGCCACAGTAATTGAGTTAATCGTTGCTGTGGTATTGCTGATTGAGGTTGTTGATGTACTATCGTCTGCCTGAGAACGAATTGTAACAAAAATTAATATGATCAAGAGACCGGCGATTCCCAAAAGGACCGCGAAGAGATAGTGTTGCCTATCTTGCATGCTTTCACTCATATGCGAGTACAATTATTTTAATTTAAATGGTAAAAATTATTTAACCACATTTACACGAAAACTTGTAAGATCCGGTTGAATAATTTCC
>MFQB01000017.1:6537-8498 GCA_001784275.1 Candidatus Magasanikbacteria bacterium RIFCSPHIGHO2_02_FULL_47_14 | reverse complement strand
TGCCCGCCTGGCGCGCCTGGTGCAGGGCCCAGCCGACCCGCTCGAAGGTGTCGATCTTGACCTTGCTGGCCAAGCCGTCGAGCATCTTGATGTTGAAGCGGAACGCCCCGTTGAGGCACTCGGCGAGCTGGTTGCGGATGTCCCACAGCGGCTGCTCGGCGAGCTCCTGGTCGCGGGACTTCTGCTTGCCCTCGCCCGGGCGCCAGCCGAACGTCTCGGCGATCTCGCGCAGGGCGAGCCGCAGGACGATGGCGAACGCCACCAAGTCCCAGAACGGCCGGATGCGGAGCTCGTAGACGGCCGACGGGATGAGCGGGCATTTCGCCCGGATCCGCTCGTTGCGGGGCTCACCGTTCTTGGTGCGCTCGCCGTCGACGCGCAGGAGCGTGAGCGCCCGCTCGTCGATCCGCTCGTCGTCCTCGACCTCCGCGGCTGCCTTCTCGGCCTTCGCCTCGTCGAGCGACCGCTTGTGGGCCTTCACGACCTCGGCCATCAGGTGGGGCTTGGCCCGCACGGCCGCGACGGTGATGCCCCACTGCGAGGCGAGCGTCTCGATGAACGAGTCCGGGACCTGGGCCCCGAGCGCCTGCGCGACACCGTTGCCGGTGGCCGCCGTCGTGGTCTCCGCCGCCTGCCGCTCCGCCGCCCGCGCCGCTGCCTTCTTGTGCGCCTTCTGCTTACCCATCACGTCCTACTTTCTTGCTTCCGACGCGGTCGGAAGCTGCCGAGACCCGCTCTGTGTGAGACGGGTGTCTTGCGCCGACCCAAGGTGCTCCCTTGGGTGCTCCAGAGCTACTGAACCTGACCAACCCTAAACTGGGTCGATGCCAGGCTCGAAAATGAAACCTTTGATTTTCAAAAGAACAATAACGGCATACTATATCATATTTTACCATATTTGTCAAGAAGAAAAAGAAGTTTTTAAACAAAAAAATGGCTAAATTTAGCCATTTTATGCGTGGAGATGCCGGGATTTGAACCCGGGTCTAGATGGGTTGCAGCCACACTCTTCATGCTTAGCCGGTTTGGTATCTTGTACAGCGCCTCTGTAACCGGCAAAAGAGCGCTGTACTAGCCTGAGAGACTTCGGAGGCGACCGTCAGGCGGCGACCGACTCCTACGCTCGATGGGTTTACACCGCTTGGCCCTTATCGAGTATCAGGGAAGCGATGGTTGTGGCCTAAGTTAGGCGACAACGGCAGCGAGTGTTGGAACGCTGAATGCGCGAGCAATAGCGCCCTTCACCCGGGTGATAACGTTTGCACGTATCAGGTGTTCGTTGGCATTAACGAGGATAACGAACAACCTCGGCATGTATGTAGACAACAACGGGATCCACCTATCGAGTCCTGTCATCCCCGTGTTAGCCGTTTTTTAAATAACGGAGCCGTTCGCGTTGCACCTCGCGTTTTTTAATTTTTTCGCGTTTGTCGAATTTCTTTTTCCCGCGGGCAACGCCAATCTCAACCTTGAGATACGGCCCCTTAGTATATATCGAAAGTGGGATGATTGTCAATCCTGCCTCGTGACTTTTTCCTTCCAAATACGCGATCTGTTTTTGTGTTAGCAACAACTTTCTGCTTCGATCCGGTACGTAGTTTTCCAACTTGCCGGCGTAGCGATATTTGGAGATGTGGCAATTCAACAAAAACGCAGCGTTGTTGTGAAAGGTGACAAACGAGCCAAGCAACTTTGCACCGCCATTGCGTATGGACTTCACCTCTTGGCCGGACAACATCAAACCAGCCTCGACTGTTTCGAGGATTTCGTAATCAAATCTGGCGCGTTTGTTTGTTGCGTAAGTCATAGCTGCCTCATATTGTAGTTCACGGACGACATATTGTATACTAGAAGCGCATTTTTTTCAATGCCGACTGCATCTATGAAGTGGCTTCGGTACGGACTAGGGGCGCTTGTTGCCGCAATCAGCCTTGTTGCTTTGACGACCTGGCTGTTTTTGC
>MFQB01000017.1:6298-6484 GCA_001784275.1 Candidatus Magasanikbacteria bacterium RIFCSPHIGHO2_02_FULL_47_14 | reverse complement strand
TTGCTCTATCGGTTCTTTAAAAAGAAGGTGGAGTGGAAAGAGCAATTGGTTGCCATAAGTATCATCACACCTATTACTAGTAGTGGACTTGTGAGTGTGATTGAGGTGCCGCTCCTTCGTTGGGTGGTTATTGCCTTGGTTTGCGTGCTGCTGGGTTTTTTGTACGGAAGCGGAATCGCAGGCGAG
>MFQB01000017.1:0-6225 GCA_001784275.1 Candidatus Magasanikbacteria bacterium RIFCSPHIGHO2_02_FULL_47_14 | reverse complement strand
TGAGTTTCCTTTTTGCGTTGATTACATTTTTTCATTCGCCGGTGTTGTTTTGGATTGCTGTTGCGGCCGCAGGCCTTTTCTCCGGGTTCATCGCATTCATGATTTGGCGACTGTATTTTGATCCGCTCCTTCCGCCGACAATCATCTGGGCGATCATACTGACGCTTATCATTGTTGAGTTAACATGGGTGGTGCACTTTTTGCCACTCGGGTATTCAGTCACTGCATTTTTTATCACGTGGATTTGGTACCTGATGCAACTGTTTATTCGGTTCCACCTGAACAGGGGCATTGAGTGGCGCAAGCAACTTCGGTTTGTGGTCGCAAATAGTGTATTATGTATCTTACTGTTTGTTCTATACGCCCGATGGGTATAACGACTATGAAAAGAACTCCTCCGCACTTGCCGCCAAGGCATACAAACGAGTTTTTGAAGCAACGCCGTCAGTCACTGGCGTGGCTGGTGTTGTTTATTGTCTTGTCTTTGATGGCGAGCGTCGCAGCGTCGCTGGCAACATTGGCGTGGATTGCTCCGCCGTATGCGCAGTCCCCACTCTACACCTTTCCCGCTCAAAGTATTTCCAACGATCGCACACCAACACGCCCGTTGGATTCCATTGTGTCACAGCAAATTGATCAACGGATTGTGGAAATTTACGACACACGCAATAAACTTGGCGGGAAGTTTTATGCAGAGAATGCCTTGGTCGGACAGGCGTTGATGCTTTCGTCTGATGGCTGGGCGGTGATGTATGCCTCTGCGTTTCCTCTGCGTGTTGATGCTTTGGAAGCAGTGAATCATCAGGGAGTGTCGTTTGCCATCGCCGAACATGTTATCGACGAAGCGACCGGCTTGGTGTACGTGAAGTTGAGAGGAGAAGGATTCAGAAGCGATATTACGTTTAAGGATTGGAAGTCATTTTCTTCCGAGACGCCGGTGTGGGCGGTTCGGAGCGGGTCGCAAACGGCGATACGGATGACAGAGGTTTTTCCGGATGTTTCCGACGTTGTCGGATTGAGTGAGTTAACCGCATCCTACGAACCGTCTGATACCACTCAGTCTGTCGTTGGTGACATTGTTGTGAACGAGCAGGGACAGCTGGTGGGAGTAATGGGTGAAGGCGATATTATTTTGGGCTGGAAGATGAGTTCACAGATGGAAACTATTTTTGAAAACAGTACACTCACATATCCGGAGATCCCGTGGCGCGGGCGTGTGTTGACCGGTATTCAGTCAGAGACAACGGTAAAGTCATTTATCGGCTTTTTCGTTACAGAGAGCCCAACGCGAGCAAGTACAAGTACTCTTGGAGCAGGAGATGTCATTACAAAAATAAATGGAGAGTCGTTTGACCTGACTACTGCAGGCAGAGATATCGCGCTCACCCGTGACGCTATCGTTGAGGTGACTGTCATCCGCCGAGACAAGGAGCTCACGCTTCCTGTCGCTCTGACCGTCTTGACACGAAGGTAATTTCTTGTTATACTACGCCGTTTATTTCTATTTTTAACTTCATCTATGTTCGCTTCGCCGCTCGACCTTCTCAAAAAACATATCGCCATGATTTTGCTGACAGGCGCAATCGTGGCTTTGGCAGTATTTTTGCTCACCATTCTGATGCCTCGGGACTATCGTGCCGATGCGCAGGTGTTGATTATTTCAAAGACACGCTATGGTGTTGACCCATACACGACGGTCAAGTCTGCTGAACGTGTGGGGGAAAATATCGTTCAGGTTATTAAAACCAATGACTTTTACCAAAAGGTGGTGGCAAATCCGGGATACAAACTTGATACAACTCGTTTTACCAACGTCACCGAACGAATAAAACGAAAACGCTGGCACAACACCGTTGATGCCTCTGTCATTTATGGAACAGGCGTGTTAAACGTGAGCGCCTATCATCGTAACCCGGAGCAGGCAACACAATTTGCAGCCGCGACAGCACAGACACTTGTGGAGAAAGGGTGGGAATATGTTGGCGGAGATGTTATAATGAAGGTCGTAAATGATCCGATTGTCACACGCTGGCCTGTGCGACCAAATGTCTTGGTCAATACAGTCGCAGGATTTTTCGTGGGTCTTGTGATCGCCGGGGTTTGGGCCATGCACCAACGACGCCACCTTCTTTCATAAATTTTAAATCTCCTAACATCTTGTTATGGCCGAGTCATCACAATTCGATTTCCTTAAAGACTATGTGTTGAAAGTGTTGGCAGACAACGGCCTTGCCAATCTCACGGAACAACAGCGCGACATGTATGTGCCGCCGATTACCGCACAGTTGGAACGTCGAATCGGCTATCACATGATGCCGTTGTTGTCGGAAGAAAATTTAGATCGCTTTGCAGCACTGGTAGACAACGAAAAGGCTTCTGCTGAAGAGTGGAAGAATTTTTGGTATGAGGCTGTCCCTGATTTTGAGGGAGAGCTTGCAAAGGTATTTCAGGAGTTTGCAAAAGACGTAAAAGGGATTTTGGGGAAGTAGATCTCTTCGTTAAAGATATGCCTGTGCCGCAACCATCAGATGACAACCGACGGAAGCTTGTATCTATTTACAAACAGCTCCATCAAGAAGCAGAAGAAATGGCTGCCGGACTTAAGTCACTGGAAAATGATTTACGGAAAAAGTTAGACGCGCAAGAAAAAGAAGCGCTCAAACACATTCTCCAAAAAATCGTTGATATTAAATAAAATAAAATCGTATGGCAGACGATGCACGCTCGGACGCTATTTTAAGAAAAATTTCCCAACTTGAAGGACAGCTCTCTAAGTCAGGCGACACATTTGAACGAGACGAAGTTCTTCGCGCGGGAGAGGCGTTACAGGTCGAGTTGGCTCATTGCGACGAGGGACTTCAAACAGTTACTCAAGATTTTGGTCGTGAAATTCATCAGGCAACCGAGATCATCGCCATACTTCAAGGACCGGCTGGAAGTGGCATAGAGGTTAGCGAATTGAAAAGCATGCTTGAGTCGTTCGTAAAGTACGCACGATTTTTGGTTGAAGCTCGACAACTGTTGTTGGAACAGCAGAAAAAAACGAAAGTGGACGACGACATTGATCAACAGGTAAATGCTTTGCGCCAAAGACACGGCCTTGAAACCAGACCCGGTGCTCCTGAACCGGCTGCTGCAGAGGAAGAAGACGAAGAGGGAGAAGAAGGAACGGGTATTGATGACGAAGTGTTATTTGCCGGCTCTCCAATGGCCGCAGCGCTTATGCGTGACGTTGCAGAGACGATTCATGGAACCGGTAAAGGCACTCTGGCAGATCTCAGAAAGATTCCCGGTGTTACGGATGCAAATGTGAAAGAGCTTGCGACGTATTTAGCTGGAAAAGGATGGTTGCTGTTGCGTGGAGGACGTGTCAGCGGAGTGAACGTAAGTAAACTAGGACAAGATCTAGGATTAAAACCAGCAGCAAAATCAGCGGGAGAAGCTGAACCGCAAGGTGAATCCAGAGAGGGCGAACCGAGATTTGGATACGGAGACACAGTGTATGTTCGTGAGAGGGAAGGCGTCAATAAATATCGGAGACTTATTTCACTGGGCGTTGTCGAGTTACGAAATGGTTTTTCTGATGTGATTATTACTGACGGGGATTATGTGCGTGGAGAAAGTGCCGAAAACAGAAGGCTGTCCAAACACGTTCCGTTGGCAGATGCAGAGGTTGAGACCGAGTTCCCAAGTGGAAAGCTTCAGCCGGTTGAGTTGCAGGGAAGACGGGTAGCACGTGGAGATGTGTATCGTTTTGTTGATGGACCCTTGGCAGGGAAACAAGTGCAAGTGCATAGAGTTGACCGCGGCAAAGGGAACATTATTGGGTTAGAACTTAGTGAGGGGGGAGAGCCACGGTCGCGTCGTAT
Organism: Candidatus Magasanikbacteria bacterium RIFCSPHIGHO2_02_FULL_47_14; assembly: GCA_001784275.1. Lineage (GTDB taxonomy): Bacteria > Patescibacteriota > Patescibacteriia > Magasanikbacterales > UBA922 > MFQB01. The sequence goes on along the minus strand of MFQB01000017.1, from coordinate 2,356 downwards.
CGTCATCAGACAGAAAGATAAAGTTGAATATGTTGAGACTGTCGATGCCTCACAGGCAGATACGTTATTGGTTCAGGATATCCGTACGGCTCGGGAGCACAGAGCGACACGAGGTTTACCGTTTACTTCCGGAGAAGTCGTATATATGAAGCCAAGGAGCGCCGGCGAACCCTACCGGCGTGTCAGCGTTGTCGATATTGTTGGGCTGCCTAAGGATAATAAGTCGGACAGAAGGTTTGTGGTTGTCAGTGATGGATACGAAACAGATGCCAATTTTCAAGATTCTTTTGTTAAAGAAGCGGATCTCCCGGCTGGGGCAGAAGTAAAAGAAGGCTTGAGAGATCGACAGCCTCTAAAATTAGAGGGGGTCGAATTAGATAAGACAAAAGTCAAGTATATTCGGACCTTAGCAGAGGCTTCTGTTTTGGCAGTTGTTGACATTGACGAACGACATCGTTGCATGTTTGTTGCGCCGTTGGATTCAGACAGGCTGCCGGATCTTGGCCAAAAGAGACAGATTTTGGAGAGAGATTTTTACAAAGAGGGAGTACAAGTGGTTGATCAGGATGGTAGACCTGTCGATGCAACAAGATCGGCGGGAGCAGCAGCAGGCGGTCCTGGCGGCCCAGAACCGGCGCGTCCTGATGGTGAACCCGGGGCTGATCTAGAGTTTGAAAAGTTGAAGCAGCGGGTTCACGTGGGAGACAGATATGTCGTCGCTTTAAAAGCAGATAACGCTGTATTTTGTTATATCTCCAAGATTGACGATACAAATAAAGAAGTACACTTTGAAACAACATTTAAAGACGCTTCAGGAGAACGAGCGAAGGGGCAGTTAAATGCCACCGAGTGGAGTAACTTAGAAACGACGCGTGCTATTTTCCACGTAATGCCAGCTACCTACGACCGATTTATTCCGCAGTTTGCAGTTGGTGAAAAAGCATGGGGGGTACGGTACAAAACACAGGGTGATAAGCTGGTTGCAGAGAACCAACCGCTCGTTGTTGAAGAAATTAACTTAAATCCGGGTGAGGAGAAGGTCGTTTTTGCAAATCAAGTGAATGGTAAAAAAGTAGAAGTAAAGAAAAGCGATTGGGAGACAGTTTTACGAGGCGGGTGGGTCCTGATGCCAGAGTCAAAGGCAATAGAAATTCGCATTGCCATTAAAGAAGGGCCGCAAGCTCCGGAAGACGATCCGAACGTCATTGATGTTACCCCTGGTTCGGGTGGCGCTCCAGATGCCGCCGCTGAAGCTGCTGCTCGCGCTGAAGCTGAAGAAAAAAGACAATTTGAACGATTTAAACGCGAACATCCGTTACGCTCAGCTATTTATATAGAGAGGGCGGGGGGCAAGGAAGCGTATTCGGTTATTGGTTTTGATGACACTCAAAGAACTGTGCGTATCAAAGGGTTGTTTGGCCAAGACGAGGAAGCGACGCTTTCCGCGGAAGATTTGGTAGATATTTTGACAACGCCGGGCAGTAAGGTAGAGACAATGATGCTTGGAGACTATGGTGCATTCGTCAGAGATATAAAACTCGGTGATGTTATTTTTCTGTACGAATATACCGGAGGAGAGCCGCAACGATTTTCGGTTACCGCAACCGGCGGTGCTGGTGACAGCACTGTAATTTTCGGAGAAAATGACACCGGGGGAGCCATGCCCCCTTTGGACAAAACACGGTGGGACATGTTCGTTGACCAGGGCTGGGTCTTTCATCATGTGAAAGCTCCCACTCCTGCCCCGGATGCGAGAGCAGCGGCCGGCACTGAACAAGAAGACGACACTCTTGTGTTTTTGATTGAGGGAAAACGTGTGACGAAAGGCCAGTCTCTTTATGTCAAACGACCAGGCGAAACAGGACACACTGAGTGGACAGTCGATAAGTTTACGAAGAAAGGTGCAGATGAGTTTATCACATTGAAAAAGGTATCTTCCGATGAAGAGATTAAGTTGCGCCGTTCTGGGTGGCGAGAGGCAGTTACAAAAAATGGAATTTTGGCAGAAAAACCGGCGGCTGCGGCAGGTGCGCCAGATGCAGCAGCGGTTGCGCGTGCTGAAGCGGCCGCCCGTGCTGAAGAGGAAAGATTGAGACAAGCTTTTGTTGATTTTGTTCAAGACATATCACAAAATTATGTTGTGACTTTTATCAGTTCAACAAATCGTAGAATTGAATACCTCGTTGAGAGTGTCGAAGGTGCCGGTGAAGAAACGAAACTTCATTTAAAACACAAGACGACAGATGCGCGCCGCACCATTGATTTGAATGCGTTTACTCGGACATTGGAACGAGGTGAACAGATTGAGAAACAAGCTCCTGCCGCTCCGCCCCCGCCCGATCCAGCGGCAGAAGCA
>MFQB01000016.1:5039-13418 GCA_001784275.1 Candidatus Magasanikbacteria bacterium RIFCSPHIGHO2_02_FULL_47_14 | reverse complement strand
CGGGTTAACCTGGTAACATCTCGACCAATTGACTCCAGTTTAATATGCAGTCGAAAAAGAAGAAAAAAAAGTATCGCAATTGCGCTATAAATAATGAAGTCAACTCCGCGTCCGATACCAAAAAAAGACGCGATCATTGAGGTGCTGTCCGGCCAAATCACAACAAGAATAACAGTCAGCCAAAACAAAAACCAAAATACGAGTCCTTTGGGCCCGAGCAGTCCTTCCCGGTATCGCTTGATAACTCCAACTAAGGCGATACATGCGAAGACAATAAAGACGAACTGAAACAGTAGAAGCATATTACTTATCGACAAACTGTCCAATAAACAGGTCTTTCAAGATACGCAACGCCCCTTTCGGGCCTTGACCATACTGATGATAATGGATCTTGACCGGAAATTCAATAATGACCAGACCATGGTGTTTCGCAAGAACAGGAATCTCTGTGGCATGCGCCATACGGTCTTGGGTAATGACAATTTTTTCCAAAGCTTCTTTATTCAAAATTCTAAATCCGTTATGTGCATCAGAAAGCGAAACTCCGAAAACATACTTTTGAACCAACCGTGCCAACGGTAAGAGCAAGGCACGTTTGGTCCATGGTATATCTGACTGTTGGTGTAAAAAGCGCGAACCAAAAAGTATATCTGCGTGCGCCTGAATCAAATGTTGTTTTGCTGCAGCGATATCAGCAACGTCAAATTGCCCGTCTCCATCAAAGTGCATAACATAACTTGCCCTGTGTTGTCGTGCGTACACATGCCCGGTTTCCAACGCTGCCCCCTGCCCCCGATTGATTTCATGGCGCAAGACCGTAGCACCAGCCTCCCGAGCAACTTTTGCAGTCGCATCTTTTGACCCATCATCAATGACCACTATCTCATCTACATGACCAAAAAGGCTCCGGACCACGGAACCAATCTTTTTTTCTTCATTATATGCCGGAACAAGCGCCAAAAACATACTACATCTGCAGACCCATCGCCTCCTTGTTTGCCAGGGTATAATCGATTGTTTTTTTTAAACCATCTTGAAGCCGGACGAGTGGGATCCACCCCATCTCATCTTTCGCCCGCTGCAAATCCGGGACTCCCTTTTTTGTCAGAAAGATCAATGGCTTCTCAAAGACAATTTTAGATGTCGAGTGTGTCAGTTGGATAATCTGCTCTGCAACGTCCACCATACGCACCATCTCTTCAGAACCCAAATTTACCACTGACAAGTCTGTCCCTGTTTCCATAGCTCGGACCAAGCCATCTACAACATCAGTGACATAACACAACGACTGCGAAAGGGTCTCGTCGCCATATATCACAAGGTCTTTTCCTTCAAGCGCATTGATAATAAAGTCAGGGATCAAAAGTCCATCGCGCAACTTCATGCGAGGCCCATAGGTAGTAAAAATTCGGACCATCTTCCCGTCAATTCCGTGGACTTGACGATAGGTCTCAACACACGTCTCTGCAAAGCGTTTTCCTTCATCATAGCATGCGCGAGGCGACAGATGGTTGACCATGCCCTCATCAGTTTCCTTAAACACATATCGCGCTGATGCCGGCTCCCCATAGACCACAGAACTCGAGGCAAAGACATACTTTGCATGATATTTAACCGCCAGATCAAGAGTTGCAACCATTCCATTTGAGTTTGCCCACAGTGAATGAAGCTTTAGCTGCTCAAAATTCTTGGGGCTGGTGGGACATGCCAAGTGGTAGATCTCCTGAATCCCCTGGAAACGAACCTTAAACTTGTCCAGCTCCTCAAAACGATCAAGATCAATCGGTTGGTTGACATCAAATTTGATGAACTCAAAATCCGGAAATTGCAGCAAATGTTCAATGTTGGCAATATTTGAGTTTGACAAATCGTCAATGCAGATAACTTTAGCATCACGCAATAAACGCTCACACACATGTGACCCTAAAAACCCTGCGCCGCCCGTGACAATGACATTTTTCTTTTCAAAAATTGGTGTCTGATCCATATTCAGCTTTTAGTATACCATATTATTCACAGCCCTCTAAAAATTATGGCCGGTGCGGCATGCTCTTCCCACGGCCACCACTCTGCGATTTTCTTTGAGCGGCCCGTCCAAATTCGGATTGGTTGTCCACCACCCAACGGAGCAGTCACAACGTCGTGTTTCCCGTCACTATTGCTGTCAGTCAAAAAGAAACGTACCCCTTGTTGGTATCCCGTATCGTAGACAGCAAACTTTCGTTCAAGCGAACCACTTTGGTCGTAAAAAATAACCCATGGCGACTCTCCACGCCCGGCGCTTACTACGTACTCCGGAGCTGCGTCGCCATTAACGTCAGCACTTCCAACCGAACCGATCGAGCGTAACTCCGGAACGGTGATCTGCTTTTGTAACTTTACGTCACCCGACAGTCGAACCAGGTAGGTTGTATTTTTCTCTCGATACCCCGCGACGATATCATACGTCTTTCGAGCAGGATCATACGTCAAGGCAATTGAAACACCGGCGTGCTGAGTCGAGATGTCGTATCGAGCAAGTTCTTTGCCACCAATGCTAAACACACGAACAATATTTTTGTCTGCATAGGACGGACCAACAACAACTTCAGGAGTTGTATCACCTGTCACATCGCCAAACTCAACATCAACCGGTCCTGCTGCAGGAAATACCCAAGAAGTAAAAACTTGCCAGTCTCGTGTAAGCAAGTACATCTCACGTTGACCGAATTTTTTACTCTTTGCAACCGCAAAAGCAGGATCACTTCCACTCTGGTTGACACTCACGTCATCACTTTCTAAAAGGAGAGGGACAACACGGCTTGAAACCGCAACTCCATCACCTGTTGTTGCCGTCACGACTCCGATTTTTGCGTTTAACGAAAAGACACGACTCGCTGTGAGCGAAACAACGGGCGTCTGTTTCTTCGCATACTCAACCGCCTTGTCAATTTGCAACAGCCCCGCTCCAAATAAATTTTTATAAACATTTTCATCAGGCGGGGGTGTTTTATGCACAGTCGAGAGCAGAGCTGAAAATATCTCTTGCGGTCCCCAACTCGGTTGAACTGACTTTACCAAAGCTGCAGCGCCACTGACAAACGGGGCCGCAAACGAGGTCCCATTCCATCCTCCGTCAGATGTTTGTGGCAAGTTAAACCGCGGTGCATAACGAAGCAGGCTTTCAATACCGACCCCGGGCGCAGCGAGATCAATGCATGTCGAACCATAGTTGGAAAAGTTCGCCAAGTGATGTTGTTCGTCTACGCCACTCACGCCCAAAATCAACTCCGTCTCCTGAGAGCCATCAGAACAAACAGGATAGAGCGGCTCTTCGTTCAGCGACAAGCCGTTGTTTCCGGCTGCAGCCACCATAACGACTCTATGGCTGTATGCATAATTAATCGCGTCCAAAAGTTCTGTTTCTCCACCCGAACCAATAATGCTAAAGTTGATAACCTGCGCCCCATTGTCCACAGCGTAACGAATGGCGCGGGACAAGGGCAGGAGGTCACCGGTGCCGGCGCTGTTGAGCATGCGAATGTTCATGAGTCTGACTTGCCAGTTAATACCGGCAATGTCCTGCGCATTGTTCCCCACGGCGCCGATAATGCCGGCTACGAGCGAGCCGTGATGAAAAATACCATTCTTTATCTCCTGCGGTGAAAGCCCGATAACATCGGGACGCGGGTCGTTGTCTCCTGCAAGCTCGTTAATATCTACTTTCCCATCGTCGTTTTTATCTTCAACCACAAAGTCCCACCCCCAAACATCGTCGATATATCCATTATGGTCGTCGTCAACCCGGTTATCTTCAACTTCATCTTCATTTCTCCATACATTCGGGTATAAGTCGGGATGAAACGTGTCAAATCCATTGTCTATAACCGCCACGATGACGTCTCGAGATCCTGTTGCCAGGTCCCACGCTTCAAATGCTTTGGTGTCGCGAAATGACCACTGGTTTACTTTGGGGTCAGTCGGCACCTTTGCCCAGGTGCAAAGAGGAAAAAGGAGGAGAAGAGAAAAGGTGGCAAGCAGTTTACCAAAGTACATACGTATTTTTAAAGTGGAGTGACTGTGTTGTATATTCGTGTCAACGGGCTTTTGATATACGGATGATCTTCAAGAATCCTCCAACTCCCGGCCTGTGGTTCAAAGTCGATTGGTGACGGCGGAGAGATGACAAACAAGGACTGAAAGTTGTTGGATATAAATGCTTTCATTGAAAGGGCATCTGCCAAAAAATACATTCGTCCATCTTGCATGCTGTAATAATATTTTTTATTATCCCACCAGCGATAGACAACAGAACCGTACGGAAATGTGTACGCTCCCTCAGGAATCTCTTGCAAGGTGCCTACCCCAACAGGATTTTGATTTTGTAAAATTTCTACTCCGTCTGCGACTCCATCGCCATCGGTGTCTGCGAGTGTAGGGTCGCTAAACCAATACGAAATTTCTTCATAATCGCTTAACTTATCATTGTCACTATCAACTGAACCGTCAGATGTGCCGTATTTGATCTCGTTTTCTCTTGATATGCCGTCACGGTCTTGGTCCTTGTCACGCGCTAAAGTTGTGACTTCATGTATTTGGTAGAACGATAGTTGCACCGGATCCAGTCGGACCACGCGTTTTACCCACGATGGACCATACAAGACATATGCCTCAACTTCGGAACGTAGTGGCCGAAGCATGCACCCTGGTTCAACGGCATAGATTTTAGCAAACCCGGTAAACTGCAGTAACCATGTTCCTTGTCTTACACATACCGGTGAACCAACGAGATACTCGCGCAACTTTTGGTTTCCAATAGACGTCACTTTGCTGAAATCCTGATAAAAAGAGTGATAGACCGCACTGTGAATAAACGGATGGATTCGACCATCAAATCCAAGATAATACACACTGTCAGACTGGCCTCGCAAAATCGTACCCTCTTCTATATACCGGTCCGGTTGCTGATAGATAATGATACGATTGGCAATATAGGTGTCACCATTCGTATTTTTAAACTTCGCATACACTGTTTTCTGTCCTGAACCTGGCGACAAGATCCATTGGACGGTCTTTTCTATAGGCTGAAACTGAACTCCATCAAATGAGTTTGTATTATTTAAGGCAACAAGCTCAACCCCGGCTCCATAGGTCATTTTAAGAGTGACATACCGAGAGTTGGTCGTTGTGGCGCTGTTATTGATACTAAAATCAGCTTGAATTCCCTGAGGTGCTGAAAGGATAATCCTGCCACGAATAATCTCCGAACTCTGGCTCAAGTTGTCACGAAATTGTGCATATACCACCTTAGTACCTCCACCAAAACTCAGGACCCACTCCTTCTGCTGGTCAACCGGCTCCCAACTCGCGCCGGCAAAATCGCCTTCATTTGAAATACGCATCTCCCGTGCGTTTTTTGTTGGAATAATGGTCAATGTCACTCGGCGACTTGTCACAGTTCGCGCCCCCCCATTGATTTTAAGCATTGGCTCAACTGTCGCTGCAGAAACCTGGCTAATAAATACAAAAAAAAGAAATATGCTAAATAAAACAAAACTGAATTGTTTTTTACTCATAAATATGCTATAAACCCTGCATTACTTCTTCCAGTATACTCGAGGCGCACACACAATGCAATCAACCTATGCGAGTGCTATATCGAATAAAACAACTCATTCTGATGTGCGGCGACTTTGGAACATTTGCCATTGGTTTTTATATTGCGTTGGCACTTCGCAAGATGACTCTGCCTACCGGCGACGACGTTACTCGGCATGCGACCTTATTTTTTGTTACCTTTATACTCTGGATATTGGTGAACTACATTAACGGACTTTACGACGTAGGTCGAATCACCATTCGACAACATGCGACTCGCCGACTGGTTCAAAGCGCCTCTGCGTCACTGGTTATCGGCGTTATCTTCTTTTACGTTCTACCTTCACGAGATATCACACCAAAGACGATTCTACTGCTCACTGTGATATGCGGGTATGCTCTCAGCGCTCTCTGGAGGTTCGTCGCCTTAAAGATGTTGGAAACAAAACGACTGACGAGTCGCATTGTCTGCGTTGGGTATACATCAGAAACACAAGAACTGATTGATATTCTTACCAAAGAACCTGAGCGAGGGTATACCATTGTTGGCATTGTTGACACAGACCATACCGTCTCCTCACTTCCAAAGGGAGTTGATGTTACGAATTCACTGGATGAAACATATTCTTTTGTGCTGAAACACCAACCGAGCTTGATTGTTGTTGCTCCTCACATTCGAGGAAACCAGGAGGCCATGCGCGCGCTCTATCAGCTTCTGTTTCTCCCTATGCATGTGGTAGATCTCATCGCTTTTTATGAAACAGTCACAGGGAGAATTCCACCGTCAGTGTTTTCCGAGTCATGGTTTTTGGAACATCTTAAAGAAAAGGACCATAGCATGTATGAAAAATGGCAAGTTATCGTTGACTGCAGTGTTGGTGTACTGCTCGGGGTACTCTTTCTCGTCTTTCTTCCGCTCGTTGCCGTGGTCATCAAACTCACCTCGCCGGGGCCGATATTTTTTAAGCAGCAGCGGGTTGGGAAACATGGAGATGTTTTTACATTATACAAGTTCAGATCGATGTATGCGCTTTCAGCGGATGGTAGTGCAGAGACAGGCGGATATCAATTTGCAACTAAAAAAGATACGCGGGTCACCCCGGTTGGGAGAGTTCTCCGACGAACACGTATTGATGAGCTACCTCAAGTTTTGAATTTATTTAAACGTGACATGAGTGTGATTGGACCACGACCGGAACGTCCGGAAATTGTGGCTGACCTGACAAAAGATATGTCCTACTACCCGCTGCGACATATCGTCCGACCCGGGCTGACCGGATGGGCGGTCTTACATCAACATTACGCAGATACCCATGAAAAATCATTGGAAAAACTACAGTATGACCTCTATTATATTCAACATCGATCTATCATTCTTGACCTGTCTATCCTTCTCAGAACTTTAAACATCGTCTTTCGTCTGATGGGGCAGTAGGAGCTTCTTCAAGTACTTTCCTGTATAACTTGTGGCCGATTTTCGTCCGACCTCTTCAGGTGTACCTGCAGCAACCAACTCCCCTCCTTTATCCCCGCCTTCCGGCCCAAGGTCAATAATCCAATCAGCACACTTAATCAGATCAAGGTTGTGTTCAATGACCATAACCGTATTCCCTTGCGATGTGAGTCGTTGAAGCACATCGATAAGTTTTTTGACGTCGTCGTAGTGGAGACCGACGGTTGGCTCATCCAAGAGATAAAGTGTTTTGCTTGTTCCCTTTTTAGCTAACTCTCGAGATAACTTAATTCGCTGTGCTTCCCCGCCGGAGAGTGTCGTTGCAGACTGGCCCAGAGTCAGATAGTCCAAACCAACATCATGTAACATGGTGAGTTTGTCGGAAATAAATGGAATGTCTTTAAAAAATTCTTTTGACTCTTCTACCGTCATCTCAAGCACTTCGGCGATGTTTTTTCCATTATAATGGACTTGGAGTGTCTCGTTATTAAACCGCTTTCCTTTGCAGACATCACAAATGATCTCAACGCTTGGGAGAAAATGCATCTCAATTTCCAAATTTCCTCTCCCCTCGCAATGTTCACATCGCCCACCAGGTACGTTGAAACTAAACCGGCCTGTTTTATAACCACGAATGCGCGCCTCTGTCGTCGAAGCAAATAAATCACGAATACCGTCATAGGCTTTGGTGTATGTTGCCGGGTTGCTGCGAGGCGTTCGACCGATTGGATTTTGATCAATGCGGACGATCTTATCGAGGTACTCAAGACCTTTGATCTCTTTGTGTTTCCCAATCGGTTTGTCTACATGATGTAACTTGTTCGCAAGCGCACGGTAGATAATACCATTCATGAGTGTGGACTTCCCAGAGCCTGACACACCCGTAAGACAGACAAGCCGTCGTAACGGAATCTCAACAGTAATATTTTTTAAATTATGTTCCGAAGCGCCGATAATCTTGAGTTTTGGTGTGGTACGATCAACTTTGCGTCGTGCTGTTGGCAAAGCAACCTTCAGATCGCCACGCAGATACTTGCCGGTCAAGGACTTGTTCGGATCACCAACATATGTATGCGCCCCGCTTTTTGCTTTTGGATGAAGAAGTTCACTCAACGGCCCGCTATACACAACATGCCCACCGTGCGTGCCTGCGCCAGGGCCAAAGTCAACAACCCAATCACTCGTGAGAATAGTATCCTCGTCGTGTTCCACGACAATAATTGTGTTGCCGATATCACAGAGGTTGCGCAGGGTGGAGACCAACTGATCATTATCTTTTTGATGCAGGCCGATGGTTGGCTCATCCAAAACATACAACGCACCAACCAGTTGTTGCCCCACCTGAGAGG
>MFQB01000016.1:0-4906 GCA_001784275.1 Candidatus Magasanikbacteria bacterium RIFCSPHIGHO2_02_FULL_47_14 | reverse complement strand
TTTTTCTCTTTCTGAGAGAGTTGCAACAACTTCTTTAAAAAACTCTGTCGCCTCGCCGATTGGAAGTGAGGTGATTTGCCAAATATTTTTTTTGCAAATCTGAACACTGAGTGCAGTCTTGTTCAGTCTCTTTCCTTCACACCCCGGACAAACTTCTTCGCTAAACAGTTCTTTTGTGCCCAAACCAGTGCATACCTCGCAATACCCATACGGGCTATTGAAACTAAACAAACGCGGTTCTATTTCCGGGAAACTAAAGCCGTCGTTGGGACATGAGTACTGTGTAGAATAGAGATGTTCAACGCCGGCCTCGTAGATGACCCCACACAATCCATTGGACAAATCAATCGCACTTTCCACTGCTTCGGCTAACCGTTGGCGGTCAACTCCTCCAGCCTGAGGAACCTTGTCGATGACAACTTCGATGGTGTGCGTGAAATTTTTTTTCAAAACAATACGATCTCGCAAGCTTTTCATCTTTCCATCAACACGAACCTCCAAAAAACCTGAGTTATACAGGTCATACAACATTTGGTAGTATTCACCTTTTCTACCACGCACAACCGGAGACAAAATGATAATTTCATCTTTTGTTATATTTTTAACGATATGATCAACCATTTGGTCGCTGGTCATTTTTTCAATCTTTGTTCCACACAGTGGACAAAAGGGTTTACCGACTCGGGCAAACAACACGCGGAGATAGTCATAGACCTCAGTGATTGTTGCGACAGTAGACCGCGGGTTTGCGGTATGAGCTTTTTGGTCAATCGAAATAGCCGGCGAAAGCCCTTGAATTTCGTCGACATCCGGCTTTTGCATACCACCTAAAAACTGTCTGGCATAGGCTGACAAGCTTTCGATATATCGGCGCTGACCCTCGGCAAAAATAGTATCAAATGCCAACGACGACTTGCCTGAACCGGAAAGTCCGGTAAAGACAATCATCTGATTTCGAGGCAGCTCCAGCGAGATATTTTTCAGGTTGTGCTCACGTGCACCACGGATAATAATTTTTTCCTGCATAACGACAACACGACCCGAAAATGGGTCTTATAGGTGTATATGGCGTATTATACTGTGTGTATCTTACTTGTCAATCGAACGAAAATTACGCTACACTACGATATATACTAAGTTGTACTAACTCATTGAAAATATGAACAAACTCACTCGCCTCGCCTTCACATGTGCCGGTATACTCATTTTAGGAGTAGGCTGCCCACAAACACAAACGAAACCGGCAGACGAATATACATCAACACCATCCGAGTCTGGGGGCGATGCTAACGACAATACAGCGTCTGAAGAATCCGGTGATATTGATTTGTCCGGAGAAGCAGTAGGAAACGGACAGGTCAAGTTCACATGGAAAACCGACAAAGATTTGGGTGAAGCACAGAGATTTATTCTGGTCAGAAGCACAGAACAAGACCCGGAACATAGCGGAAAAAACCACTGGTTCCGTATGCATGGAAGCAAACGCGAGATTCTCTGGACACAAAACCCGACCGGAACGATGCACTACCGAGTATGTATTACACAGTCGGATGCGTTTGATACTTGCGACAGCTATAGCAATGACGTTGAAGTAGACGTGAAGTAAAGCGGCGGTGGCTGGGTGACTTCCACTTGCCACCAGCCTTTTGTGCGCGCCAATATCTCCCTCACATGCATTCCCCACAGGCTGCCAAGAAAGCCGTACTTTGTTTTATCTGCACTCAACCCCGTGGTCTCTACACCGAAGTGTTCGCAAAAATATATAATCCGCGGGAGATGAAACTCTTGTGATATTGCAATAACCTTATCAAATTGATATTCATTTTTTGCCCGGTAACAGCTGCTGTAGGTGTTATACCCATGCGGATCAATGGAAATTGCCTGGTCAGGGACGCTGTGATCAAGCGCAAATTGCCTCATGGCATGGACCTCATCAAACCGTCGCGCCCCATCGTCTCCAGTCATGACCAACCGTTGTACTTTTCCAGTTTGATACAGTTCAATCCCCTTCTCAACCCGGTCAGTTTGCATGTCGCTCATGTTTCCATCTTCTTTCATACCACCGCCAAAAACCAGTGCCACAGTGGTTGTCGGTGCGTTTCCTATATCTTCAACAATCTGACTCTTGTTGTTGAAAATTATTACATTGGCCCATACAATAAGCAACAAAAAGACGCCGCCTCCAACAACAACGACCCGTTTGACGACTCTTACAAAAGAAACCATACTATTTTTTTCTGAGCTCATGAATTTCGTCCCGCAAAATAGCTGCCACCTCAAACTCCAAGTTCCGCGCAGCCTGTTTCATTAACTTTTCCTTCTCTGCAATGATCTGTTCAATCGGTCGATCGTCACCCAACAAGTCCAATTCTGTGATCTGCTTTTGACGGCTCGTGCCGCGTTTTTTCTTTTCCTTTGACGACTGTAAACCAAACTCCTCAATAATATTGCGGATATTCTTTTCAATAGTTTTCGGAGTGATTCCATGTTTTTTGTTATACGCAAGCTGCTTGTCACGACGCCTGGTAGTCTCTCCCAAAGCCCGCTCAATGGAGCCGGTAATGGTGTCTGCATACAAAACAACCTCTCCGTTTACGTTTCGTGCGGCACGACCAATCGTCTGGATCAAACTGGTTTCGCTTCGTAAAAATCCTTCTTTATCCGCATCCAGAATAGCAACAAAAGAAACCTCAGGAATATCCAAACCTTCACGAAGGAGGTTCACGCCGACAATCACATCAATACTCCCTCGTCGTAACTCTGTTAAAATTTCGATACGTTCCAGTGTATCAATATCGCTGTGCAAATAACGGACATGCAAACCTTTTTCCTGAAGATAGGTGGTGATATCTTCAGCCATTTTTTTCGTAAGTGTGGTGACCAACGCGCGATCCCCTTGTGCGATCTTTCGTTCAATCGATGCAATCACGTCGTCAATTTGTGAAGGCTGTCCTTGTTCTGGATTCCCTGTTACCGGACGAACAACAACCTGCGGATCAACCAAGCCGGTGGGACGAACGATCTGTTCCACCACTTGCTTGCTCATCGAAATCTCATATTGGGTAGGGGTTGCAGAGACGAAAATCATCTGTCGTGTTCGCGTATTGAACTCATCAAACGTGAGCGGGCGATTGTCCTTCGCACTGGGAAGACGGAACCCAAATTCAACTAAGTTATTTTTTCTTGCCTTATCCCCTTCGTGCATGCCACGTATTTGCGGAATGGTCACATGCGACTCGTCGATAACAGTCAAAAACTGTTCGTGTGAGTAGGTGAAGTAATCCAACAACGTAAACGGCGGCTCTCCTGCTGTTCGGCCCTCGAAATGTCGCGAGTAATTTTCAATACCCTGACAATACCCGATATTACGAATCATCTCGACATCGTACCGTACACGTCGTTTGAGTCGTTCATACTCCAGTGGCTTGTCGTGCTTTTGAAAATAGACGAGTTGTTCTTCGAGCTCTTGTTCAATACCTTGAATAGCCCGCTCGCGCAGAGCTTCACTGGCAATATAATGTTTCGCAGGAAAAAACCACACATCTTCTTGCGTACGTTTCACATGGCGTGTCACAGGATCGATTTGTTCGATACGTTGAATGACATCTGCGACCTCGAAACGATAGACCATTTCTTCGTTCACAGGCATCACCTCAAACAGTTGCCCACGCATACGGAACTGCCCGCGACCAAGATCTGCCTGCGTACGCACAAATTGCATCTCAATCAACTGCTCCATGAGACGTCGCCTATCGAGCGCGTCGCCAACTGAAAGGTGCAAGACAATTTTTTCATACTCTGTGGGTGAACCTAAACCATAGATCGCAGAGACAGAGCCAACAATAATCACATCATCACGTGTCAACAGCGCCTGGGTGCACGCGTGGCGCAGACGATCAATCTCTTCATTGATCTGTGCTTCTTTTTCAATATACGTATCGCTGGTCGGGATATAGGCCTCTGGTTGGTAGTAGTCATAATAACTGACAAAGTACTCAACCACGTTATTCGGAAAAAACTCTCGAAACTCCTGGCACAGCTGAGCAGCGAGTGTTTTGTTGTGTGCAATCACCAAGGTGGGCATCTTTACCTCTTGAATGACATTGGCAATCGTAAAGGTCTTCCCTGAGCCGGTCACACCAAGTAGTGTCTGACGGTCGCACCCTTTATTAATACCAGAAACAAGACCACGAATTGCATCTGGTTGGTCACCGGCAGGCCTATAGTCGGACTGTAAACTAAAAATCATAAAATGGCTTATCTTAGCCAATATATTCTACAACGGCATAGATACCAGGTAGTCTACACGACAATGCGCTCTCCGTTTTCAGGAACCAGCGCCTTGACCCCAAGTTCATCTCGAAACCGATGCGCTAACTCGGTAGCCGCATGTGCTTCACCGTGTACACAATAGATGCGTTCGGGTATTTTTTCTGCATTTCTCACCCACGAGAGCAACTTTTTTTGATCTGCATGTGCAGAAAAAGCACCCACAGCTCGAACCGTGGCCCGCACAGGTACTTCTTCATTGTGAATGGTGACGTATTCGGCCCCTTCATATAACTTGCGTCCCACAGTGCCTTGCGCTTGATAACCAACAATAACCAACATCGAATTTGGATCAGACAGGTATCTTTTGGCATGATGAAGAATGCGTCCGCCATTCATCATACCGGCTCCTGCAATAATCATCTTCGGAGATGGAACATGATTAATCTTTTTTGACTCTTCAGTTGTTTCAGTCAGGAAAAGATTATCAAAAGATAAAAACCCATCGCCATCACGCACAAACTTATCTGCTGCCTGATGGTCATAATACTCAGGATACCGCTTATACACAGGCAACGCCCGAATTGCCATAGGACTATCTACAAAGATAGGTATTTTGGGCAGAGTTTTGTCTTCA
>MFQB01000015.1:819-9627 GCA_001784275.1 Candidatus Magasanikbacteria bacterium RIFCSPHIGHO2_02_FULL_47_14 | reverse complement strand
AGTGAAAGCATGCTTTTGAGTTCCGTAGTGTTCGATGGCAAAGCTGGCTGCCACAGAGCCGACCTGGCCGCAGACACGAAGGGACTTACCTTGAGTAAGCGCAGCGAAAAAACCGGCGCGGTAGGCGTCGCCTGCTCCGGTGGGATCTTCAACGGACAAGACAGGACAGGAGGTGATGTCTTCTCTCCCGGCTTTGGTGATAACAGCAGATCCTTTTTCACCAAATGTGATGATCACGACCTCAACGTGATGGAGCATCTCCTCGGTGTTCCAACCGGTTTTTTCCTCAAGAAGTTTTATCTCGTAGTCATTTCCAACCAGATATTTCGCCTGCCCGATCGTGCGCATGAGTTCTTGTGGAGTGAAGGCGGTGACTTGCTGACCCGGGTCAAATACGATCGGGATCGCTCGCTCGGCGCACTCCTTTGCATGTTTGAGAGTGACTTCCTTTTTTGTGGGAGACAAAATTGCAAGTTCGATATGTTCAGTAATATCGGCAACAGTCACAGAGTCATCAACCAGTGCACCGGGATAAAATGCAGTAATCTGGTTGTCGTCTTTGTCAGTCGTGATATGTGCTGAAGCGGTGAGAAGATCACTGTGTTTCTTGATATATTTGGTCGAAATTCCGTGTCTTGTGCAATGTCCGATGTAGTCTTGTGCATCAGAGCCAATCGGAGAGAGGATGAGCGGATCAGCGCCGAGCAACTTCATGGTGTATGCAATATTCCCGGCCGTGCCACCAAGATTTTTTTGCAGTCGGTCAACAATAAACGACACGTTCAGAATGTGGATATACTCCGGCAATATGTGATTTTTAAAACTATCCGGAAAGTTCATGATGTAGTCATAGGCGAGCGAACCTGCAACGAGAATTGACATAGAAAAAGGATTATGATCGGTGATATCGTATACCAATCATGCCGAATATAAATAAAAGTGTGGAACTGAGCGCAGACCCCATACAGTATAAACAAATCGCGTCTAAAACAGAAAGTTGGAGATACACAAACCAGAGTGACGCGAGGAATCCAAGCGGAGTGAGGAAGCACAAGAGTCGGAATAGCCGTATCTTTTGGGTTGTGGCAAAGAGGAGCGAAAGGACAAAAATAGTTGCATAGTAAAAAATCCCCAAGAGCGCGACCGGTATGGGACCAAGCATGGAGTATACACTGGTAGTCACAAGATCGCAGCCTTCTATAAGCACACAACCGGGTGAACCCGCGCGATAATGAGCAACCGTCAGATATGTTGCGTCAGCCAGCCCGAGAAGACTTATGAGAAAAAAAAGTCCTGTAAGAAGGAGAACCGCAGGTTTGAGATATATGGAAAATGGGTTATTCATAGGGCGAGAGAGCTAACCTGCTCCTTGAAGACAGAGAGTGGAAGTTCGAATATTTTGAATACCGGATCACCGTCGTTATTATATATCACTGTTGGCCAGTAGTCAGTCTCAAATGACGCACCCAGAGCTTCGAAGTCAAATCGGCTCGGATTCGATTTACGCGGAGCTCCGCTCATGCTTTGAACATAGTAGACTCGCGTATCAGGGTATAGTGTTTCAAGAAACGAAACCGAGTCGCCCACCGCCTTTACAGGCCATCCCTCGTAAAAACTTCTGCGGGCAAAGGTCCAAAGCATGACACGGATGTCGAAGCGGTTGTCGTAGGCCAGTAAAATTCGCTGTGTCGGTCTGTCTTTTGTGCGTTCAAGCGACGCGGCAATAACTTTATTTATTGTTGGGATATTTGTTTCCGGTTGCAAACCGGAGTGGTACGGCAGAAGCCTGACATCAAGGTAGTTGTCTAACTCTGCCATCGCGTAATCTTCGAGAACAAGTCTGGATGTGTAGGTTACATTTGTCCAACCAAGTGGTGGTCGGGTGGCGGCAACCACAGTGGTATTTGCCCCAAAGAATACCTCATACAGTAAAACAATGCTATAGACCGGGGCAGCCCATTTTGACGTCTGAGGAATAATATTGACGAGAAACCATGCCGCAAAAAGAACAACAAAGGGGAGGAGATAATATAAAAATCGTCCCAGTCCGCCGACTAACAAAGGGAAAAGAGCATAGCCGCATGTGAGAAGAAGGAGCGTAACATCTTGAGGAGTTTTTTCTTTTGTTCGGGCTATTTGAACGCATCCAAGCAAGAATCCGGCGATACTCAGCAGGGAGATGAGTGGGGAGATATAAAAAATAAAGGCGGCGGTGTCACGTATGCGTTTCATAATATCGCCGCGCTGCTCTTTTCCAATCAGCTCCTGCCATTCCGGCGTGTCTTGGCCGAATAAAAATGCCAGCTGCAGGTCAAAGTGGTGGACAGTTTGGTACAAATATATGTTGTAGGTGACTACCGGAGAGATGACGATAAAAAAAAGTGCAAGCGCGAGATAAAAAGAAGATTGTTTAAGCCAGGAACGCCGGAAGAAGAGGAAAACAAGAAAGTACAGAGGAAGTGTGACGAGTGCAACGTACTTGGCCAGAATACTCAGACCAAGCGCGACGCCAAACCATGGGAGAAAACTCGGAGAGTCAAGAGATTTCAAAAAAAGAAACAGTGCAAGGAGTATAAAGAACATCGTAAGTGACTCCATCATCGCTGTTCGCGCAAAGAAGATGGCGAAGTCGTTGGCAGCAAAGAGGGCGCTTGCAAGAAGAGACGGGGTTTCTTTTTGAAGTATTTTTTTTGCAATGACATATATCAACAAGACATTCGCAACTCCAAAGAGCGCGGAGGCAAGCCGCGAGACGAAGATGGTGTCGCCAAAGAGTTTGAAAAAAATGTGGTTTATGGCAAAGGTAAGTGGAGGGTGGTCGTGAAATGACAACTTTGTCCACCACGGAGGAGTCTCAAACCACTGCAAAGGTGTCGTTTGAAGAATGCTCCCCAACGTGTCGACCCACCCGATACTTCTCACACTGTACAAAGGTTCGTCACCCAGCACCTGGCCGTGCGACAAAAAAGCCAGTCTCAGCACGGCCGCGATACACAGAATTGTGATAATAATGGTGGAACGGTGCGCTTGGGAAAACTGCTCGAGTGACATAGACACATTGTATCACATCAGATTCGGTCGAGTACCGCCAAACCTTCGATGTGTGGAGTCCGAGGAAAGAAGTTATAGAGAGACAAATGTGTCACCGTGTATTGTTCTGAAAGAAGGCGCATATCCCGTGCCTGGGTTGCGATATCGCATGAAAGATACACAATGCGCGGCGGTGTTTTTTGGAGTAAGGCCTGAGTTACTTTTTGATGAAGTCCTGCTCGCGGCGGGTCAAGAATAATCAAAGAGTCGCGTGTGATAACCTCGGTCATTTGTTCTGCAGGGAGACATGTGGCGCGGCAAGAGGACAAGTTATTGTTTTTAATATTTTGTTCGGCAAGTTCGATCGCTTCTTGGTTGTTGTCCACCAGCGTTGCGTGCACACGGTTTTTTGAGAGCGGCAAACTGATCGCCCCAACACCGCTGTAAAAGTCGACAAGAGGGGTCTGTGGGTCAACGAATCGGCTGATCTCAGCAACCGCTTTCTCGAAGACAGAAACGTTGACCTGGAAAAAACCAAGCAGGCCGAAGCGGAGCGGAGTGTCAAGCACTGTCTCAGTGAGATACGCGTCGCCGGCACTATAGAGTAACTCAGTTGGTACGGACGCAGGGCTCTTATGTGTGGAGTAAAAGAGGTGAAACCCGGAGAGCGGAGTTTCGAGAGGTGGATATGAGTCAAACTCCAACGTGTCTTTAACAAACAGCGCCGCAATTGTTTGTGGGCCATGGACTCCATGTTGGGTGGACCGTACGATCAGACTTTTCAGGCTTCGAGTCGGGATTTTTTCTTTGTTGATCCAGGATAAGACAACTTGAGCAGTTTGGTTGATCACCGGGTTTGCCAGAGCTGAGCCTGTGGCAGGGGTACGGTTTTTTTGGCCTCGCTCAAAAAATGCCAGTGATGTGGTTCCATCCGGAAGTTCAGCAAAACTAAACTCCATTTTGTTGCGGTATCCGTATTGTGTCTCGGGGTCGGATACAATAGGTATTTGATTTTCCACCAGAAGGTTCCCTATTTTTGTGTAGGTCTCTTTTGCAATGGCTTGCTTCCACTCGTTTTCCTTTTCCCAGGCCAGAACTTCCCATGGTCCGGTTGAGAGAAAGTGAGGGTCGAGCGGCTCCACTCGGTCAGGAGATGCCGTATATATCTGTGTCGCAACTCCTTCGACATGCCCTTTTTTGCTTTTGAGTATTTGCACCTCAACCTCTTCTCCGGGTAGAGCGTTCCAGACAAAAATCACCCGTCCATCCGGCAAGCGACCCAGCCCTTGGCCTCCAAATACCAGCTTTTCGATTAAAATTTTCATAATGGTTTAAAATTTACAGTCCTTAGGAGGGGGTCTACTCTGAGTCAAGCGCGCGCGAAATAGGGTCAGAGGTATCTTCGCGTTTGCGAGCAGGGGAGTATTGGCGGCCATATAAGATCAGCCGGTGAGTAAAGTCGATCCACTCTTTTTGTGGAATGACCTCCGTAAGATCTTGCTCAATTTTTCGAGGGTCGTGATGGGCTGTTAAGCCGAACTTTCGCGCAAGACGTGCCACATGGGTGTCGACCGCAATTCCGTCAGCGATGCCGTGGAGCGCACCGAGCACAACATTTGCTGTTTTTCTTCCAACGCCCGGCAGTTTGGTTAGTTCTGCGAGATTATTTGGAACTATTCCACGATGATCGCGAAGAATCATTTGCGCTGTTGCCACGATATGTTTGGCTTTGGTTTTGTAGAGTCCAACCTGCCGAACATGTTCTGCCAGAATGGCTGGGGTAGTGCGGGCGTAGCTTTGGACTGTCGGATATTGCTTGAATAGTCGGGCAGTGACTTCATTTACTTTTTTATCTGTGCACTGCGCAGAGAGAATAACAGCAACAAGAAGTTCCCATTCGGTATGGTACCGGAGCGCGATAGTCGGTTTTGGAAACAGTTTTTTTAACTCAAGCAAAATGATGTTTGCACGGTGTTTTCTTTCAGCAAATTCATTCATATCAGCATAGTATATCATCTAAAAATAAAAAAACATCTGGCGAAGATGCTGGTTAAAAGAATAAAGTGAGGAGCACACGTCGGAGGTTGTCCAGACCCTGCGCATACCCCTCAGTTTTGTATGTATGAGAGAACCCCTTTTGACCGACGGCTGGGGCACATGCCTGTCTTGGGAGGGACGGCAATCCGTGAAGATTGTGCCACAACCGCGGGGGAAGGAGTGAGCAGGAGAATCTCTCATTTTCTACGTTAACAGTTCAAGAGTCATGCGTCAAACCAGTGCAGAGCTTCGACGTGTAAGTTTGTACACAGGCGATTTTTCTCTGTGTTGCGGCGCTTTTTTGTCTATATGTGTGTGAGCATGTGTATAACGTGCGGATAACTCTGTGGAAAGAGTGTTAAGAAGTGGCATCGTACCACTGCCGCAACAGAATTATATTTTCAACAATTTGTTTAAAAGACTTGTTGCCAATAGTTTTAACGGGAATTATCTTGTGCGATGTGTTTGTCAGGAAAGCACCGTCAAAGGTAAAAATTTCAGCGAGTGGCAGCTGTGTTTCTTTAGTAGCCCAGCCGTGTTCTCTGGCGCACTCAATCACTGTCCGACGCGTAATACCGTCAAGAACCACTTCCTTGGGAGTTGTATACAACGTGGTGTCTTTGATTGCAAAGAAGTTGGAGCGTGTCCCTTCACGGATGTTTCCTTCTCGATCAACGAAAAGTGCCTCGTATGCCCCGTCTCGTTGCGCCCGGGTATATGCGATGTAGCTTGGCAACATGTTCAAGGTTTTTGCCTGCGGGAGGAATCGCTCATGTTTAAAGGTGATAACGCGCACACCCTCGCGGTACTCCTTTTTTTCTAAAAATTTTGGTCCAAGAAAAAAGATATAGAGCCGGGCTGCTTCTTTTGTTTTTCCGCCCAAAAGAAGCATTTTGACAGTTGCAGCATCTGTGCCATTTGCTTGTACAAGGTTCTGGAGCCAACTTTGTATTTGTTCTTTGGCAAATAGATGTTCGAGAGAAATACACGTTGCCGAGTGAAAAAGCCGATCGACGTGTTCGACGACAAGTGAAACGTCTCCGTGTCGCAGCCGGAATGTTTCGTATACACCAAATCCATAGGTCAGCTCGATGTCGTCAATCGGCAACACGGCTTGCTCAACCGGCAAGAGACTTCCATTGAAAGAAAAATAGGGACCGATCATAGAGGTGCGGAAGAGGTGGGATTTGAACCCACGAGACCCTTGCGGGCCTGCAGCTTTTCGAGAGCTGTGCCTTCAACCACTCGGCCACTCTTCCTTGCGGCTTCAGGCTATCATAAATATAACAAAAAGAAAACCCAGGACGGGTTTCTTTATTTCGGACCTTTCTTTTGTTCAAAGGTAAGTGCACAGGAGTTAATACAAAACCGTTTGCCAGTGGTGGTGCGTGGTCCGTCATCGAAAACATGACCTAAGTGGCCGCCACAGGCTGCACAAGTGACTTCGGTTCGTCTCATGCCATATCCACTATCTTCAGGAAACTCGACTGCCCCAGGAAGCGCTTGATCAAAACTCGGCCAGCCGGTTCCAGAGTCAAATTTGGTGTTAGAAGAAAACAGCTGCGCGCCACACCCGGCGCATTGGTACATGCCAGCGTCGTGATTGTCGTAATACTTACCAGTAAATGCCGGTTCAGTGCCTTTTTCGCGAAGCACGTGGTACTGCTCAGGTGTGAGTTTGTCCTTCCATTGGTCGTTTGCCATATATGTTTAGCGTAGCACACTTGTCTTGTTGTCTCCACTCAGCTCATTATAGGCGTAATTGCCAATATAGGTATCTTGCGCGCCAATCCCAACCAGAGTTACCACAATACTCTCTCTATCGTCTGTTCGGCCCTGCTTTTTTCCACCTATGACTTCTCCAATTTCTCCGGTGATGTCTTCCAGTGTAAGTGTATTTTCTTTGAGACCACGTGCGATACTACCCAGTACGACGTTACTTTGTATGTCGTCGACAAAGATTTTGTCTGCTTTTTTGTATGCAGCCGGTTCGATTTCACACTTTTCCGGCATGTCAGCCCCGACTCCAATGAATGTTTTGCCATTTTGAATCAAGTCAGCGGTAATCAACGGCTCTGTTGACGGGGTCACGGTGATAACTGTGTCTGAAGCCGCAACGATATGTGAGATTGTTTCAGAGGTCTCAAATATAATATCCTGAAAATCCTGTCTCAGTTTTTTAATAAGTTGTTTTGCTTTTTCCGGTGTGCGATTCCAGATATAAACACGTGTATAGTTTTTATTAAGTGAGAGAATAACTCGTAGTTGAAATTCAGCTTGCGCCCCGGCCCCAATAATGCCAAGTGCAGAGGCTCTGCTTGTTCGAAAATACTTGTCGGCAACTGCTCCAGCGCATGCGGTTCTTAGATTTGTCAGCCAACCACCTTCATCAATTACGGCCAAAAGCATGCCAGTGGTGCTGTCAAAGACATTCATTGTTCCGGTAAGGGTGGGGAGTCCGGAGTATGCATTTTTTGAGAACACAGAGACTTGTTTGATCGTATATGTTGGCAACTCAGGGGCAAAGGCCGTTTTTATACATATTTCACCGCGACATTCGGGAAGCTCAAAAACCAAAGGAGGCGGCATGGCAACTTTTCCTTGAGAAACTGCGCTGAAGGCTTTTTCAATTTCACCAACTGCCTCTGTGAAAGAGAGAGATTTTTTTAGTTCTTCTTTATTAATTATTCGCATAGACGAGTTTGTATCTCTTCGATTATTTGGAAGTCATTTGGAACACGGATTCGACAATAATTTTGAGGAAAATTTTCAACAAGCATGGTGTAGGGTACGTTGTTACCAACTTTCATGTTCCGCAATCGAAAATATTCTTGGGCGTTTTGGTTTTCGGGTGCACGCAGCCACAAAAGTGGAACAAGCGGATGTGTAGGAGACACCGTATATCCCGCCTCACCGCATATCTTTATTAAGGTTTTTTTGTTTTCTGCGCATGTTTTTTCTAAGTCATTTCTATACGCAGCATCTTTTAATAATGCAGTTGCAGAAAGCGCTCCGATATTCGTCACCTCGTTCCAGTTGCACAGTGTTTGATATTTCTGAATGAAAGACGGGTGTGCAATCATATATCCAACCCGCAGATTTTGCAGGCCAAAGATTTTACTGAAACTACGAACAATAACGAGGTTTTCATAGTCATTCACAAGACCTGCAAAGCTTTCCGTCACCGGAAGAAGATCTGCGTATACTTCGTCAATAATGACAAAAATATTTTTTCGCATTGCCTCCTCAAGTATTTCCAGAATTTTGAGCCGCGACCACGTTTGTCCGGTTGGGTTATTGGGGTTATTGATGTAAATGACTTTTATATCCTGTGTATCAGCAATTGTCTCAAGAATTTTGTTTGCCGGGAGACCGGCGTCGTCAAAAGAGACTCCAAGGTATGTGCCTCCCACCAGGGTGTATTCCAGGGGGAAGTAAGGGAACTGTGGAAACTCACCAATCATTGTGCCGCGCGGAAGAACTTTGCTGGCGAGGCGTTCCAGAATGCTGTAACTCCCAAAACCAAAAATAATATTATCCGGAGTTAGGCGAGACTTTATTTGTAAAAATGTGAGAATCTCTTGTTTTAAGGTGTCTTCTAATGTACTTTGTCTGACGCCAACAAGATTTTGAAAGTTGAGATCGGTGCAAGTCTTAATAAAAAAATTTGGAGAGGTATAGTCAAAGTAGTCTGAAGTGCATGTATCTAAATTCAAAACAGGGAGGTTGGATTCTCCTGCA
>MFQB01000015.1:552-679 GCA_001784275.1 Candidatus Magasanikbacteria bacterium RIFCSPHIGHO2_02_FULL_47_14 | reverse complement strand
CGGCGTCGTGAGCCGCGCGAGGACCTCGTTGCCGGCGTCGGTGTTGAAGCCGGCCGGTTGGTCGCGGTTGCGACCGACGCCGCCGAAGCAGCCATAGAGGTCGCCGTCGACTTGCGTCCTGCGCAGC
>MFQB01000015.1:0-535 GCA_001784275.1 Candidatus Magasanikbacteria bacterium RIFCSPHIGHO2_02_FULL_47_14 | reverse complement strand
GTACCAGACGATGGTCCAGCGCTCATCGACGCGGTCGACGCGTCCGAGGTAGGGCGCCATCCGGTCGACGCAGCCGACGACCTGGAGCACGCCGTTGATCGGGGTGATCGCGAAGAGGCGCCATCCGGCCCGACACACGCCGACGCGCTGGCCGCGGTGCTCCTCGGGCATGTAGGGTTCGATCGCCTCGATTCCCGCGTCACCGAAGTCCTCGGAGACGCTGAGCTGGATCGGTGCGGCGATGAACTCGAGGTGCAAGGCCGCGAGGTTGCGGTAGAAGGCCGCGACGTCCTCCCGGCTCATCTCGAACGCCATGTACTTGGGGTCGGCCAGGAAGTTGGCGTAGCAGTTGAACCTCACCACCCCGACCCCGTGCTCGAGGCAGAAGCGCACCATGGTCCGGAGCGAGTCGAGGTGCAGGTTGTGGTGGTAGATGGTGAAGGTCACGCCGATGTCGAACTTCTCGTCCGACCGTTCCCGGTTCCAGGCCTTGATGTTCTCGATGGCCTGGAGGATGATCTTCGGCTTCGTCACA
>MFQB01000014.1:8813-8980 GCA_001784275.1 Candidatus Magasanikbacteria bacterium RIFCSPHIGHO2_02_FULL_47_14 | reverse complement strand
AGGCACTGGCGCTCCGGGCCGTCCTGCTTGAGGACCATGCCATTGGGGCAGGTCCCGTCGGGGTTGGGCTGGGCGACAGCCGGCGTCTCGGGGTTGTTGGGCTCATCGGGCCCACCGGTTTCCTCTTCGCCGCAGGCGGTGAGGAGCAGAGTGGTCAGAAGCAGCGC
>MFQB01000014.1:0-8763 GCA_001784275.1 Candidatus Magasanikbacteria bacterium RIFCSPHIGHO2_02_FULL_47_14 | reverse complement strand
TTTGGGTTTCGAGATCAGGACACTGGAGATTGGGGAGTAGTCCTTGCTACTTCGCAAACTCCAGGTCCAAATCGTGACCCATTCCAGAAGGGAAAAAACCTGCAAATATGTCCTCGCACTAAATTGAAGAGAAACAAGAAACTATGTTTCCGATTCCTCATTATCAAAGAGCGAAAATCTACTAAAAATTGAGCGTAAATCTCCATCTTTACTATGTCACTTTTTCCGGCCTGTGTCAAGCCATATGTGTATGGCGTGTGTATACCCTGGGCATGCACTTGCCCTTGACCTGCCTGGCTGAATGAGTACTATAGAAAGAGAGGGGAGGTGAAAACTATGGCAAATTCAGACCAAATTATCCACAAAGAAGATGAGATACTACGGAAATATGATGACCTCCTGCGTAAACAGGATGAGATCTTGCGTAAACAAGATGACATAGTAGGGATGAGGCACCAAATTGTAGGAGTGGCTGACCAACTGAATCAAGTCTCAGGAACGGTCGGGAAATTGGATAAGCGTCTTGGTAATGTTACGACTGTGCTGGACTCTATTTTAAATGAAGTAAAAGCGCAACGACACACCATTAGGTCTATTGAAGATCGGGTAAAAGGGCTAGAGCATGGTATTGAGCGGATTGGGGGGTAAAATAACGTTATCCACTGTTGACCAAGAAATGTTGGAGACTTATGATGAATATGTTAGTTTTTGAGCAATCTTAAAACTTAGATTATGCAGGCGATCATGGAAAAGTTGAAAGAACACGATAAACTATGTTGGTTTTATATAAAAGGACCGACCGGGAGATTACATTTATGGGTCAGCGAATAAAGCGCCTGGAAGACGAACGGTTTGCAGTTTAGTATTTTCGAGGGGGTGTACATTTACAGAATTTTAAAACATTTTATATGGAGGAGATCATGGAGAAGTTAAGAGAGCATGATAAAAAGTTTGCCGAGCACGACCTAGAGTTTAAGAGTATACAAAAGCAATTTGGCTCTCTGGAACAGTATGTCGATCGGCTGACTTTAGAGTTGGTCACTCACACGACGAGACTGGACCGGATAGAAGAGAACATGGCTACGAAGGAAGATCTGAGAGACTTGACCGAGAAGATGGACACACTCATTGGCTTTTATCAACATGACAATCAAGAGGTAACACTCCTGGCATACGCCCTGAGCAAACATGATGACCGGATTCAAATGTTGGAGGGTGAAAATATAAAAATAAAGTTCAAGATTAATTTAGACTAGTTTTTTGTATGAAACTTTGTCTGTCATTTTTTCTTTCTCTTCTGTTGGTTTTGGGCGGTGGATGTTCTTCTCCTGCTGCGTACGAGACATTTAGTTTTGGCGAGCTTGGTTTTTCAGTTGAGTTGCCACTGGCAAAAGAAAAAGTAACGACACGTTATTTGGTTTGTGATAAAGAAGGCGGGTGTGATTCTGACTCCACAGCATTCGGGGCCTTTTATAATGAAGATAACAAAGAAACTAACTTTCTTTCAAGCGCCGACTCAGAGTGGAGTCCGTCACGAGGGGCCTCTCTTCAAGATATATCTGGAATAGAGAAGAGGGGTGAAAGATACTTTGTTTTGGCATCTAAAAATTTTGAGTACGAAATTCATCCTATTCGTCTTGAAGAAGACAAAGGAAAGAAAATTATATTTTTTGATGCAAAAAAAGATTTTTACAAAGAACTGGCTGACAAGGATCCGGCAAATTACGCCAACCTGCCACAGATCTATGCCGCGGTTTTTAATACGAAGTCCTCAACTTTTTCTACAGCCATTTTGTATTTTGATACGTCGACTGTTCCTCTTGAGAGCTGGGATAAGATACTCTCATCTTTTACATTTTACTAAGCACACGCCGACTGTCTTTTTTTATTAAATTATTTCATAAAGGAGGGGAGTCTGTGTGACTCAAGGCCCGTCGAGGGCCACAACCGCCGACATGGCGAAAGGAGGAACGAGGTGAGAGTTCTCAACCTGTGGTTCATCATCTGGGGCTGGGTTTTTCTCCCGGCCAATTCGATGGCGGCCTATTCCGGACCTCAACTCAAGATCCCGATGAAGGCGGGCGACAGCATCCTGCTCACGGTCCAGGCTGGTGGACGGGTCGCCGACGTCCTCGGTGGCGGCATCGACCCGTTCCACACCGGCAACAGCTACTTTTCGCTCGACTTCGACGACCGGTACGCTGGAGATCCTGTGCTCGCGGCCGCCTCCGGGGCGGCCACGGTCTACCGAGGTCAAACCGGGTATGGCAACTACGTGGTCGTCGATCACGGTGGGCGATACAGCACGCTCTATGCGCATTTGAATCAGATCATAGTCCAAAACGGACAGAGCGTGCGGCAGGGACAGCGGCTCGGTACGATCGGAAACACCGGTCAGAGCAGCGGCAGCCACCTCCACTTTGAGTTGAAGTACAGCGGGCGTGGCAATGACGGGAACATGGCGATTGAAGGAGCCCGGCTCGACGGACTCAACTGGGAGAGCTATCGTGCCGGGCAGAGGTACCTCTCGACCAACCTCGAGTACACAGGTTTCCTATATCGTCCCGATGGCGGTGAGAATCCCCATGCGTGCGCTGATCAGCCGGCCGGTGGGGCCGATACCAATTGGACCTACTCGTGTCGAGACCAACGCGAGAGCTTTGAGTCGGGTGAGACGGTGTGGGGACTCTTCCGAATCGATGAGGTCTTCTCGGACCACCGTTTCAAGGTTGAGACCTTCCGTGATGGTGTATTTCAGTGGGAGTGGACGGCC
Source organism: Candidatus Magasanikbacteria bacterium RIFCSPHIGHO2_02_FULL_47_14 (assembly GCA_001784275.1). Taxonomy (GTDB): domain Bacteria; phylum Patescibacteriota; class Patescibacteriia; order Magasanikbacterales; family UBA922; genus MFQB01. Next base: position 5,990 of record MFQB01000014.1, on the reverse strand, counting down.
GGTTGGAATGACGTCGACGAGCGCTGGGGCTGGCGTCATGCCTACTTCTGGCCTCGACTCGACAACGCCTCGCCCGGACTTTGGGAGTTTCACTTCTTCGTGGACAGCGGTGGCGGTTTCGCGACGCAGCCGACCGGTGTCATCACCTTCGAAGTGGAACCGCGTGAGCCATTCGTCTTCTCCGAAGACGGTGGCACCAACCCGCAAACCTGCGCAGACGAACCGACCGGCGGTGCGCACACCAACTGGGTCTACTCCTGTCGAGATCGTCGCAACATCTTCCGACCCTGGGAGCGTGTCTACGGCCTCTTGCGCATCGACCGCGTCTTCGCGGATCACTGTTTTCTGGTCCAGACCTACCGCAACGGCTCTTACCAGTGGCAGTGGGAGTGGTGCAATCGTGGTATTGATCCGAACTGGGGGTGGGAGCACGCCTACTTCCGGGTCAGTCAGGACAACGCACAAGTCGGCGAATGGGAGTTCCGGTTCTTTGTGAACGCCGGCCAGGGATATTCGGCCAGTCCACTCGCAGCCGCGCGCTTCACGGTGCGTTAGCGCACCGCTGTTCTTTTCTCGTCCTTCAGTGATTTTTTCCTGAAGGACCTATCCAAAAGGACGTCGAGGAGGGTGTCTTTTTGAAGAGGAGATTTAAAAAAACATGTCGCACAATAATTTTGTGGACAAAAGAGGGGATAACCGATTTTTGTTCGTTTGACGCGCAAGACCAGCATTGCTAGCATAAAAACACGCGACAATTTCGTCGCGCATAAGTCAAGGGAGGGACACATGATGTCCGCCGAGAAGGTTCGTTTCTTTTCCATCGTGTGGGTGGCGTTTGCGCTCGCCGTCACGGCGTGCAACGAGGAGGGGCCGGAGCCGAACTCCGTCGCGACCGAAGACCTGGCCGCGATGGTCACGGGCACGGTCAACTACCTCGGGGAGCCGGTCTCCGACATCGAGGTCTTCTTCGTGACCGACAACGGCTCGGGCGACCTCGAGCACGTCGCGCTGACGGACGGGCTCGGCAACTTCTCCATCACGCTGCCGGAGGCCGGTTCGTACCTGATGCTCACCGAGCTGCAGGCGGAGTCCGGCGTCTTCAGCAACGTGACCGAGAACGTGCAGATCGTGGAAGGCTCGAACGAGGTCGGGCCGATCGAGCTCGAGTACTTCAACCTCGGCGAGCAGATGAGCGAAGAGCTCGGGACGAGCGAGCAAGGCCTCGGCGTCGGTCTGGGCTGTCTCCGCGTCGGTTGCTCGCGCGGCGTCCGGTGCTACAGCATCTTCCGCTGCGTGTGCTGCGGCTACAACATCTGCATCGCCGGCTGGGAGATGTGCGTCCCGTACGGCCGCTGGTGACAACTCGCTGAAGTCCACGTTTCCTTTCCTTGTCTTTTCTCTGCGGGAGGTGGTTTTTTGCTGCCTCCCGCGTCTCCACTTTATTTCGTTTGCGACACACTCAGTCATATGACTCAAAACCCCATATACCACCCCTACATCCTCGTCATCGTCGGAATTGTATGCTGGTACGCACTCGGCATACTTGTTGACTCCAACTCCCAGTCTATCCAAGATTTTTTTGAGTCAGCAATAATGCTTGCGGCTTGGACCGCGGTTCCCTTTTTTCTTGGATATTTTTTCACCAGAACATATTGGAGTTTATCTCTGAAACAGTCGGCCGGTGCACCAACACTGCCTTCCTCGCTCCGGCTGTTTCTTTTCGCTTTTTTTGTTTCGTTCACAACACCTTTGCTTTTTACAGTAGGGGCGGCGCTCATCTTCCACCAGCCGGTTCAAGTAAACATGCCGGGACTATTTTTGCTGTTTATGGTTGTCTCCAATAGCATTTTCGCCGGATTTTTTCTGTGGGGTATCCGTTATAGGCAAAAAAATCACTTAAAAAAGAAAATATGACCTGTGGATAAAACTCAGAATCAAGAGTTGACATAACACAATCTGATTGGTAGGATGCCGCTGCATGGGAGACGATCCCATGGTAGCCATTGGGAGGGACACATGAGTTGCCCCGAAAAGGGGATTTTTATTTTCACACTCGTGTGCTGGCTTCGATCGTCGGCGCTCTCAGAGAGACAAACACTGAGAGCGCTTGAACGATCTTTATCGCCCTCCAGGGTGTTTTTTTATACAAATTTTGCAGATTCTTTTTTCCTGATGGGGGGGCTGACACAGTCCGGGAGGGAAGAGTCTGTACAGACTCTGCGGGGTTTTCCGCCGTTCTTTTCAATAAGGTAAAAGGGCAGAATAAGAGAGGGGTGCCTTTTTATCGAGCGCGGTGCTGCACATCTGACAAGCATCAGCATCACCCAGCGCACAATGCACCCGAGAAATACCCTCGGGTGTTTTGTTACAGGCGCTAACAACCTAGTGGCTTCTTCTCAATTGTGATATACTGATACCATTAAACACTCCATGTCGGTTGCAATGGGAGACTGTCTTATATACTTCCATGAGCAGTGCAGCTAAAAGAATTTATTCCCGTGGGAAAAAGCTTCTCAGCGCTTTTTTATTTCCCAAGAAAAAAGCTCACAAGATTCTTCTCGCATCTCTTGCAGTGGCCGGCGTCGTGTTCAGTATTTTTCTTTTCGCGCACCCGGCAGAAGCTCAAGGTGCGTTGTTTGGTGACCCGGGTTGGATGGTAACCGCGCTGATGCGGTTTTTTTCCAAGGTAATGATAAAGCTCGCGGTTATCTGCATCCAAATCACCCTCTGGCTGCTTCGGATGTTCATGCTGGTGGCAGGTTATAACAACTATATCAATGCGCCTGTTGTCATTTTGGGTTGGAACATGGTCCGCGATGTTGCAAACATGTTTTTCATTGTAGTGCTCATGGTGATTGCGTTTGGTACCATCCTGGGTTTGGAACAGTACGAGTGGAAAAAGACCTTGGTGAAGCTGATTATTGCAGCCTTGTTTGTCAACTTCAGCAACATGATCATGCAACTCATGATCGATGTGGCGCAAGTATTTACCATTACTTTTTTGAATGCGGTTGCGGGTGCGGCCGGGGGGAATCTTATTCAGATGTTTAATGTAGAGAAGATTTTTAATATTGCTACCATTAATTCTGCAAGTGAGGATGTGGCAGTGGATATCTTTGGCGGGGCAGTCATGTCTTTGGTGTTTGCCGCAACCGCCATGTTTACCATGGGTGCATACGTCGTTATTCTTCTGGCTCGGCTGGTTGTACTCTGGGCGCTTATCATCTTGTCTCCGCTTGGTTTTTTGTTTCAGGCATTGCCCCAAACAAAGTCGTATGCTGACGAGTTTTGGCAAGAGTTCACACATCACGTGCTTGCAGCGCCGGTGATGGTGTTTTTTCTTTGGTTGGCCTTTTCTACATTTGGAGGAGAAGGAATCAGCAGCCACTTGGAGTTTAGTCATCCACTGGGCGGGCAAGCCCGTGTCAGCAATACGGAAGACATTACCGGCCAGACACCGGGCGTTTCGATTAACGCGGCGGCGAGTTGGGACAGCATGGCCAACTTTGCGGTTGCTATCGCATTTTTGTGGATGGGCGTAGAGCGTGTGCAAAAGCTCGGTGTTCGTGCCGGCGGTCTTGCTCAGGGTGCATTGGACTTTGGAAAGAAGGTCGCCACCATCGCAAGTGGCTATGCGGCCGGACGGTGGCTTGTTGGTAAGGCGGGTGAGACCGTAGGTGGGGTGGGAGATTTGGCAAAAAAGGGTACCAAAGGCGCACTTTGGTACTTCCCCGCGGTTGGTGGAGAAAAGTGGGCTTTGCGCGGAAAGAATCTCGGTCACGCTGTGAAAGGCTGGTATTATGGAAAGGGAACATCTGTTACAGCAAAAGGAGAACAACTTCTTGATAACATTCAGAAAAATAAACAAAAGCTTAAGTTTGGAATGTCTGCAGATGAACGTGCGGACGTTCAGTCAGATATTGTTGCGAGTGAAAACAAACTCAAAAACTTGCATGAGCGTCAGACTAAAGGTGAAGATGTCTCCCATCAAATTGCAGAGACCAAAGAGCATCTTGAGCATCAAAAAGCTGTCTTTGCAAGGACCACAGTAATGGAAGCTCCGGAGAAGAAGCGTTTGCAAGATGAGGTTGCCAGTGATGAAAAGGCGCTCAAAAAAGAGGTCGGCACAGGCGTCATCGGTCGTGTTGCACGATCTGGTATTGCACTTCAGAAACAGTTGGCGAAAACAGAAAAACAGGCAGAAAATCGGCGGCTTCTTCTGTGGAAACAGACCGGGTCAGAAGCCGGTGGATATATGTTTGGTCGCGTTGGTCAGAAACTTGGTTTGGGTTTTGGTATGGGAACCGAAGGTCTCTTTCACATTGGCAAATTGGCACAAAAAGGCGGACGCTATACGCGTTGGGCAGGCATGGGGTATGACCGCTACTATGGGGTCGACGCGCAAGATCGTATTGAACGTGGCTGGTTACAGGCAGAGGAGATGCGTTCGAAGGCGAAAGATGAAGAGTTTGAGACATTGGGAAAAGAACAGACTTTATCTCGGCCTCGTTTGAAATATGATACGAAAAAGGGTGTCGGCTTTCTGTTTGAGGGTCAGTCTGTGGCCCACCAGATCGGTGAACACCAGATGTTGGGTCACCTGCACTCAGAGGCTATCAAACATCTGGAACAAGAAGTACAGCTTGATTTTATTTTGAATCATAAAGAGGTACGTCGAGCCTATCGCCGGCTTGATAAAGAACTCGCTGGTACAAAAGAGGGCAAACCGCAGTATGCTTACACCCACGAGGATGTCGAGGAGCGTAAAGCAAAAGCAAAAATTTTGACAGATACAGTATCAGCGGCTGAAGAGCGAGGCCTGAAGCAGCACCTGACGCGACTGTATATGTCAGGTTTGAACATCGATGAGTCGGCCGGTGATGTTGGGCGTGGTGTCTTGGACAAACAAATCCGTGAGTTGAATGAAAAAATTCGTGGTTTGGCTGATAAACGTCAAAAGATGCGTTCAGATATTGGTATCGGCAAAGCAGATCAGGAATTGAGAGAACTGAAGGACCAGCTGGAAGAGGCAAAAAAGCAGCGGATGGATGCTGCACTGAGTCAGTTGAATGAGCGGCAAAGAGATCCACGCGACAAAATAAAAGATCTGGAAGCAAAGCTGGCTACAGAGACGAAGAAAAAGAAAGACCAGCGAGACGAAGCGCTGGTGACTACCCTTGCGCAACAACTCGGAGAGGAAAAAAAGACGTTCGAAAATATCGAAAAAGAGAAGGCGGAAATGCGTGACAGAGTCAGTGCTGAATTTGAGGCGGCCGATGAAACAAAAAAAGCGAGAGGAGAGATGGCCGCACGAGAGCAGGTGATTAAGGCGGGTGAGGAAAAACTAAATAAAAATGCAGATTACGCAGGTGTAGAAACTGAGATTAAAAAGGCGGGTGGTCAAATTAATAGTAGGAGTGAGGTGTTAAAAGATCTTGCCGATCGTATTCGAAAGGGGCAACAGCCTGCATTTGACGAGTTATTGCGAGGGCTGAGGGAAAGTCTCAGCGCCGCTGATCAGACACAAAAGGGATACTGGCAGGCAAAAATTCGCCAGTGGGAGGCTTTGAAAAAAGAATCTGCGGCAGGTGGTAATTTAGGGTGGCAGTATGGTGTGCAAAAAGGTATTGAGGAAGACGTTGGTAAAGGATTTTCTTATAGCCATAATTCGATCTTAAGTAAGGCTGCACAGCGAACGATCCATGATGGGCGTGGTATCGACACACCAACAACTGCCATGACAGAGATCATTGAGCGTGCGGCAAAGGACTATAACGAAATGTCCATCGACAGTTTCGTTGCCAACGCCGGGACCATGGTCGCAACCATGGTGAAGAAGGCCCAAGAGGCCGAGGCACGAGGAGAACAGCTCTCCCCAACAGAAATTGCCGCATCCATGGGTTTGTTTAAACGCGGATTCGATCGAGCGTGGCTTGATGATGCAATTTATGCCATCCGCGGTAACGAAGAGGCGAAGAAGTTGGTGGGGG
>MFQB01000013.1:38687-45098 GCA_001784275.1 Candidatus Magasanikbacteria bacterium RIFCSPHIGHO2_02_FULL_47_14 | reverse complement strand
ACATTGCTGTTCCATATTCACTCAACCAATCCACATAGTACGGCCGTGCACTTCGAACCGGTCCAACTTTTTTCACTTCACTATCTAAAGAATACAGGGCCAAAAAACGAGGGATATTTCCTTCTACAGGTGCTTCGTAGACCACCGATGCGTCCGCGATACCGGACATCGGCCGTGCCTCAAAATGATTTTCAATCATCAGACCGACTACTGGCCCATGCGTCTGCTCTCCTGACTCAACACATACTCCGTCCAACAGACGACGAAACGCACACTCCTTGTCTTCTCCAACGGTGGCAACAGCCAAACTCGCCACTTCTCTCGCCTGTGGACGCGCCTTCACATACTGATACCCAAACCAGGCAGCCAAAAGAGCGGCGACAAAAAAAACCACTCCACTTAAGATATATAACATTTTTTCACTCACCCATGTATTCTTCATACCCAACGATTTTACCAGAACACCTCTGATACGAAAAGTCCCCGGACGGGGACTTTTTTCAATATGTTGTTACTCCGCCTTTTCTGCTGCGGCCGCTGCCTCAGCCTCTTTTTCTTTCTTCTTCTCTTCAGACTCTACCTTGACCTCTTCAACGGTGCCCGGTCCTTGCTCTTCCATGGCCTTGAACTGTTCTTCAGTAATTGGTGCGCTGACCTTGGCAACCACAGTGTCCACGTTGTCACTGCAGACAACGCCTGCCGGAAGTTTCAAATCAGAGATATGAATGACATCGTCAAAGGTCTTTAACACAGACAAATCAACTTCGACCTCATTCACCAAGTCCTGAGGCAAACAGCGAACTGCAATCGTATTCAACGTCTTCATCAACGTACCGCCCAACTCTTTTTCTGCCAACGACTGGCCAACAAAGCTCAATTCAACAGTTGCGGTCATCTCAATGGTCATGTCGATTTGGCGAAGGTCCACGTGGATCATCTTGCCCTTGACCGGATCGCGTTGGACATCTTGTATCAACACCTTCACCGGTTTTCCGTCTTCACCTTGCACCGAAAAGTCGATCAGACTGGCCTCACCCGCTTGATTATATAACTTGTCAAAAACTGAATACGGAACTGCAATCGAAATTGGTTGAATTCCCTGGCCATACACAACGCCGGGCAATAAACCCTGTTCACGAGTTTTTCTTCCGTCGGTTGTTCGTTTCTGGGCAACAATAGCAAATGCCATACTGAATATATATTTTACAAATCAAGATTGAATATGTTGTAACCACTGCTGCGGCTGTTGTTTGAGCAGAGTATGAAACTCAAGGAGCTCCTCTTCTGTCACCGCTTCCTTCTCTCGCAGACGAACCACATCTTTTACGGTCAAGTCAGTCATCATACCGACCGATCCGACCACGGCTTTTGACGTAACTACCAGGGCAAGCACCGCATTTTTACACTTACCACAGGTCATGTGCATGAGACGTGCATCGCCTTCCTGTTCCAGGATGCGAACACTGTCCTTTTGGTACTTATGAGAACACAGTGGACACTGTGAAATGAAATGTGACTTGCCTCGCATATTGAGGTGGATAATACTCTAACAGATGAGATGTCTTGTGTCAAGGCCAGTATAACATGGTTTTACAGGTGCGCAAATGTGAAAAACCACCTTGGACACTAGTGGTACCTGCGAGTGGCATGAAGCATACTTTGGGCAATCCCAACCAATAGCCAGGCCATAATAAGAGAGGACCCTCCATAGCTGACAAAAGGCAGTGGCACACCGGTAACCGGAAGCAATCCGATAGTGCCTCCGATATTAATAATCACCTGAATACAAAAAAGCAGTGCGATTCCCAATACCGTGTACGCGGAAAACTCATCCTCGCACACTCTCGCTATTCGAATGAGTCGCCATAAAAGCAAAACGTACAGCAACAAGAGCACGGCAACGCCGACAAATCCCAGCTCTTCACCGATCACGGCAAAGATAAAATCGGTCTGCGCTTCCGGTAAAAAGTGAAGTTGACTCTGTGATCCAAAACCCAGTCCTCTGCCAAACAACCGACCGGCGCCGATCGCAACGATCGACTGCGTCACGTTATATCCTGCCCCCAGTGGGTCCCGCTCTGGATGTACAAAGGTGAGCACACGATCTTTTTGATAAGGTTCAAACAGAAAAAACCACCCTACAACCGCTGACCCAAGCGCCAGACAAATCAACACAATAACATGCCGGCGTTTCACTCCAACCAGTAATAAAAGTGACAGCCAAATGACCAACAAAATAAACGCCGATCCAAAGTCCGGCTGGAGCAAAATTAGACCCACAAAAAGGCCGGTTGCGATGCCGCTCGACACGACAAAGTCCCAACGATCAAATCGTCGACCCTGCTTGCTCACCCACCAGCCAAGCAACAGAACGAGGGCGACTTTTGCAAACTCTGCCGGCTGAAAAGAAAAAGGACCAACCCGAAACCATCCTGTTGTTCCACGAATCGTCTGGCCAAAAAAAAGCACTGCGATTAACAACAACAGACCTCCGATATAGATAATCCGTGCGCTCGCCTCGTATCTCGTCTTATGCAAACTTGCTGCAACCAGTGATATGGTTAGCCCGATTGCCAGCGCAATTGATTGCGTTGGAAAAAACGCCAATGTCTCCCCCCGAGACAGATCCACACTGTAAATTGCTGCGAGCCCGATTGCAGTCAAGACAAATGCAACGAGCGTCAGCATCCAATCATACCCTCGAAATGCAGCGCCGATCCGAGTAAATACTGACATACACTATGCTCCTGCTGACATGTACTCGCCTAAGTCAAAGATACTGAAGAGCGGCAACAGACGCACATCGCTCACGCCCCGGATAGAAGACTGCGTGTGAAACTTAATATGTCGAGTTTCTTTTCCACGAAGTTGCTGTACAGACAAAAATTGGATACCAATGACTCTTCCGCCTTGCAACAGTTCGGCAACAAAACGTGGCTCCCAATATGGATACACTGAGTCGTTGGTCAAATCAAACTCAACTTGAGGAACCGGTACTTCGTCCACCCCTGCGTCTCGGACCGTGACATTCTCAACAATAAATATATCTCGTTCGGCTTGAAAAGCGTTCACGTCCGGGATCACATGCGGGCTGATGCGTTGCCAGTCGATCTCATGGATGGTGAGACGAGCGGCGCCTGGGTACTGATCTGCCTCTTCTCCAAATACAACGAGGGCTTGAGGAACTTGCGGCATCAATACGGCAGTTGCCGTTGCGGTTTGCCCGCCGCTATATGTGTAAGAAAATGTCACAGAGGCAAGGAAACGTTCATTCGGATTGGTCACCGGTGTAAAAAAATCATACCTGTCCGGAGCCCCTTGAAAAACATCAGTCGAACCAAGTGACAGCGGTTGCGCCTGATAGAGCGGCTGCACCACGGTATAGTCCGGAATCTCAATAACTTGTCTTTGCAACATGCGCTGGTCTTTTGCATAGTCGAAAAACAGGTACTTGCCCCATCCAAATAAACTATAGCCGACAGTAAGGACACACCACGCCACCAAAAACCCAACCCCAATGCGCCCAAGCAGGAGCTTGTGTCGAATATACCAAAACCCGGCCTTCAGTTCTCCGGTTGGCAGTTCTCCGGTTGGGTCAGTGTAACGTGTAAAGTTGTTAGGGCTTTTCTTACTAAACATGAGAGTAGTATACACGAAAATACGGTCTGTTGCATCCTTGTTTCCGGCCTCGGACTGTGCTACAATATCCACATTCGTGTAATCTCTGAACTTCTGTATGTCGGCTAAAAAACAACAAGCAACCAGCGAATATAGCGCGAAAAATATCAGTGTTTTGGAAGGTCTTGAGGCGGTCCGAAAACGCCCGGGCATGTATATCGGCTCAACCGGAGCCCAAGGTCTTCATCACATGATCTGGGAGGTCGTGGACAACTCGTTTGACGAGGCCATGGCTGGTTTTTGTAATGAAATTACGATTCGAATTTTGCCGGATCACTGGGTTGAGGTCATCGACAACGGTCGTGGCATCCCGGTTGATATCCACCCAAAGAAAAAAGTCAGTGCCTTGCAGGTCGTTATGACAACGCTCCATGCCGGAGGTAAGTTTGGCGACGGTGGATATAAAGTATCCGGTGGTTTGCATGGCGTTGGTGTCTCGGTTGTGAATGCGCTCTCGACTGACGTGCGCGCAGAGGTTCATCGCGACGGGAAAATCTGGGTGCAGGACTACAACTACGGCAAGGCAAAAAACAAAGTCCACGCGACCGGCAAAACCACTCGGACAGGCACCACCATTTCCTTTAAAGCAGATCCAAAAATTTTTGAGACCTTGGACTTCTCCTGGAAAACGATTATTGACCACCTGCGCCAGCAGGCCTACCTCAATAAAGGTGTAAAAATTATTACCGTTGACGAACGCTCACCTGCTGAACGTGAGAAAGACAAAACTGCAAATGCCTTTCCAAACTCCTACTACCAATTTTACTTTGAAGGTGGTATCGCGAGTTATGTGAAATATATCAACCGCAATCGTGAACCGAAGCACGAGAATGTCTTCTACGTGGAAAAAACAATGGACGACGTGTTCGTGGAATTGGCATTGCAATATACAGACGATTACACAGAATCTCTTCACCCCTTTGCCAACAACATCATCAATCCTGATGGCGGCATGCACGTCGCCGGCTTTCGCGGCGCACTCACACGCACCTTAAACAACTACGCACGCAAAAAAAATATCTTAAAAGAAAAAGATCCGAACTTGTCTGGCGATGATGTGCGTGAAGGTCTCACTGCAATTATCTCTGTCAAAGTAAAAGATCCGCAGTTCGAAGGACAGACGAAGAGTAAGTTGGGGAACCCGGAGGTCAAACCCGCTGTTGAAACGATTTTCGGTGATGCATTCATGATCTTCTTGGAAGAGAACCCGCGTGACGCAGAGGGAATTATTGGGAAGTGTGTCTTGGCTGCCAAAGCACGCCAGGCCGCTCGCATTGCACGTGACGCCGTCTTGCGCAAAGGTGCTTTGGAAGGATTCACCTTGCCCGGAAAACTGGCAGATTGCTCCAGCAGAAGTGCAGACCTCTCTGAATTGTTTATTGTCGAGGGTGACAGCGCCGGTGGATCTGCCAAACAAGGACGGAATCGGGAGACACAGGCTATCTTGCCGTTGCGTGGCAAGGTGTTGAACGTGGAGCGCGCACGTTTGGATAAGATTTTGACGAATAACGAACTGAAGTCACTCATTATCGCGCTCGGCACAAATATTGGCGAGCAGTTCGACATCACCAAGTTACGTTACAACAAAATTGTAATCATGACCGATGCGGACGTTGATGGTGCACACATCCGGACGTTGCTTTTGACACTCTTCTTCCGTTATTTGCCACTGATCATTACTGAAGGTCACCTGTTTATCGCCCAACCGCCGCTCTACAGCATTAAAAAAGGCAAAGAGATGACTTGGCTGTTCGTCCACGACGAACTTGAAGAATACAAAAAGAAACACGGCATCTCTGACGCTGAGTTGGAGGTTAAAGATGCTGAAGAGAGCACGGCTGAAGAAGTGGCAGCAGAGGAAGAAAAAGCCGCAGCTCCGGGCGCGAAGACCAAGTTAAACATTCAACGCTACAAAGGTTTGGGAGAGATGAACCCGGAACAACTCTGGGAAACAACGATGAATCCGCAAACCCGCATGATGAAAAAGGTGGCGATTGAAGATGCGGAAAAGGCGAGTGAGATTTTTGACATCCTCATGGGCTCAGAGGTTGCCCCGCGCAAGAAGTTTATCCAAACACATGCAAAGAATGTAAAAAATTTGGATATTTAAACAAAAGACCGGTACACCCTTTCTCACCTATTTGTCCGTCTCTTTCCCCCGTCGAGCGGGGCATCCCGATTTCGATCGGGACAGACGGACAAGCGGTTCGTTCGGGTATACCGGTCTTTTTATATCTATCTAAATTTGACCAAGCACTAACGGACGCGCGAACGGCCAGACAAGGGTGTACTGATGTTTTTTTTATTTACAAAATTTTTCAGAAAGAATATTTACAAGTGTTGTAAACATTCTTGCTGCGGGATTCGTTGTCAGCACTCGAATCCCGCCTCCTTGATACGCCGACCGCGTGGTCAGCGTCTGTCGCCCGGTCGCGTGAAGCGACCGAGGGCGAGGTTCCCTGTGCCGAGGGAGTTACTTGGGTTGGTAGGTCATCTTGACGAAGACGGACTTCCCGGCCAGCTCGCTGAGAGGTTGCTCGATCCGGAAGACCAACTCACCCGACTTCGCAGCGATGAACCGGATCCTTCCTCCACCAGGTTGTCCGCCGATCGTGTAGGAGATGCGAGTCTTCGCAACCGCATCGGGCGACGTCGGAGCAGACGGGCCGGCCTGGATGCTGGCCCGTGTGAGCCGGAGACCGACCGGACTCATCTTGGCCAGACCCTGAACCA
>MFQB01000013.1:36726-38532 GCA_001784275.1 Candidatus Magasanikbacteria bacterium RIFCSPHIGHO2_02_FULL_47_14 | reverse complement strand
ATCTTGAACCGCAGGTTGATCAGCTTTTTCTTCCAGGTCAGGAGGTTCTTCGGACCGATCAACACCAACTTGTTCTCCGGTTGCCATTCCTTGACCGTGACCACCGCGACCTGCTTCTCACCGTTGAAGATGTGGCCGACCATTGCCGGCAGGATCTTGTTCTGTGCATCCGGCTTGCCGAACAGGACAAGCAGAAGCGCGTGATCCTGGTCACCCTGAATGGGCTCAACCCAGTAGGGCGTCCCTTCGAAGGTCGCGACCGCGGGCGGCGGAGGTGGCGTGTAGACCGCGACCATGTTGCTGGTCAGACCACCCGGCGCGCCCACAAAGTCGAGAGAGAAGGACTTCTGGGCGACGGTGGTGACCGTCGCTTGGCCGCGCGTGTCGTACTTTCCCCCCTCGAGGACGCCGCGCACTTGCCAAGTCTGGCCGACCTTGACGAGGTCGGCGCCGTTCGGGAGCTGCGCTGTGAGCGTCGCGCCAACATCCCCTTCTTTCGGCATGACCCGGAAGATCTTGGTCGCGACCTCGCCGGGTTGAGACACCGCGACCGGGAAAGCGCCGGCCACGGCAGCTGCGGCACTGGCTTCCACCACCGGGGCCGCCGGCAGCTCGAGCTCCTTCTCACCCATCGGGATGAAGCGAAACTCCATCTTGTCGAGAACTCCAAGCTGGGCGTAGAAGATCTTGGCCTCGACGGACTTGGGCCCCACCTTGGAGACCCGGAAAGCGCCTTTGCGCACGCCGTCTTTGTAGGCGAAGCCGGTCTGTCCAGCCTTGATCACACCGGAGTTGACCTTCAACGTCACGACATGGGGCGGGGTGTTGTCGGCACCCGGAATGACCCGGGATACCTTCGTCCCAACCTTGTCGTCGTACTTGGGTTCTGGCTCCCGACGGATCTCGAGGCCTTCGGCCTTGAGCTGATCCGGCGTGCCATTAATCCAGCCATCGAACCCGATGTCCGTGACCTTGTTCACTCGGACGAATCCGAGAAACTTGTCACCGCGATAGGCCCCCCAGCCGACGTCTCCCACCACGCGGGGAAGGTTCGGATCGTTGACGCGCACGTTGATCGTGGCGCCATTGCCGGTTTCCGCGTACACGGATCCGAGGACCTCGATCGCCGGCTTGGGTGGGGACGGAGCCACAGCCGCATCCGCTGCAGGCGGAGGGGCAGGAGCTGCGACATCGGGAACCGGAACCGCGTCCGGAACCCCGAGCGCCTCCGACTTGGGTCGAGCTGCGTCGGGCGGAGCCGAGACCGCGGCCGAGGGCGCAGATGCCTGCGCCGAAACCATCGGCTCGCTCGCCACTGCGGTCGCGGCCGGCCCCTCCAAATCGCTCTTCCGGAGGAAGTCGCACCGCTGCTCGCCGGCACGGTTCGGCACGAGGCTACACGAGAGCGTGTACTGCTCCCGAATGGCCTCGGCCGTCGCCTTGGCGATCGCCTTGATCTCCTCGGAGCTGAGCTTCCGTTCGGACTGCGGCTCTCGCCCGCACCCACCCAGGACCAGGCCGACGACTGCGCCGACCACGAGCACGAACCTGTTCATGCACGCCCTCCCTTTCTGTTCTCTTCCGTTGTCTGGTTGGTCATCGAAATATAGTCGCCTGAGGCGACCAACATCACGAGAATCTAAGCACAATTTTACCATTTTGTCAATCAAAAAACCTATCCACGGCCCCTTCTTGACAAAGAAGACAAAATCCTCTATACTACTTCCATAAATGGCCTCCGAGCCGTTTTTAAATACCTTGACGTTTGTATGTCCGCATTTACGAACTACTTCAGAGAATCTTTCG
>MFQB01000013.1:36558-36700 GCA_001784275.1 Candidatus Magasanikbacteria bacterium RIFCSPHIGHO2_02_FULL_47_14 | reverse complement strand
ACCAAAAACCAAACCATCAACTACAGTCTGGTTGTTATCGGTATTAGTTTAGGACTTGCAATTTTCCTGGGCGTCCTTGATTACGTGCTTAACCTTGGTCTCGCTGAGATCATTCGCTAATCTTCATTACGGGATATGGCCA
>MFQB01000013.1:26996-36538 GCA_001784275.1 Candidatus Magasanikbacteria bacterium RIFCSPHIGHO2_02_FULL_47_14 | reverse complement strand
CGCCGCTGGTATGTGCTCCACACCTACAGCGGGTACGAGGAGAACGTCAAACGCAATTTGGAACAACGTATCGACTCTTTTGACATGCAGGACAAGATCTTTGCGGTCTTAGTTCCAAAAGAAAAGAAAATTAAAATTAAAAATGGCAAACGCGTGGTGATGGAAGAAAAAATCTTTCCAGGATATGTACTCGTAGAAATGGTTGTAACCGATGACTCATGGTACGTGGTCCGCAATACACCCAATGTGACTGGTTTCGTTGGCTCCGGTACTACTCCAACTCCAATCGATCAAAAAGAAATCGACTCATTGCAGAAACGAATGGGCGTAGATGAACCTACACATAAAATCGACGTCTCAATTGATGCGCCAGTGCAGATTACTGATGGACCATTCAAAGGATTTGAAGGAAAGGTCAGCGCGGTTGATGAGGCTCGTGGAAAACTCAAGGTCTTGGTCAGTATGTTCGGACGTGAGACACCGGTTGAGTTGGATGCATTACAAGTGAAAAAGATTTAATGTATTTATGTTCGGAGTGCCTGCAAAGGGCTTCTCGCTTCGGACCTAATGAATGATATGGCTAAAAAATTAGTAACCCAAATTAAATTGCAGATTACCGGTGGCGCTGCTAATCCAGCTCCTCCGGTCGGTCCGGCCCTTGGTCAACATGGGTTGAACATTCAACAGTTTTGTACTGAGTTCAACGCCAGAACCCAAGACAAAAAAGGCGAGGTGGTGCCAGTGATCATCAATGTGTATGAAGATCGCACCTTTGACTTCATCATGAAGATTGCGCCAGCCAGTGAGCTCATCAAAAAAACTCTTGGCTTGCAAAAAGGTGCTGGCAATCCGCTCAAGGACAAGGTTGCAACCTTAACCAAGGCACAACTCCGCGAGATTGCTGAAAAGAAACTTCCAGACTTGAACACGAGAGACGTCGAAGCAGCCATGCGAACTATCGCAGGAACTGCTCGCCAGATGGGTGTCAAAATTCAAGAGTAAGATTCGCAGACCAAAACCCCGGCCGCCTCAGGCGACCGGGGTTTTTTATTATCATCAGGTTTGCTATACTCATGGCATACTTTCTTTATGATTATGTCACACTTTTCTCCTGTTATCGCCATCATTGGCAGTGGTGCAGTCGGCTCTACGATCGCGTATACCTTGACAGTGAAGGACCTGGCCAGTGAAATCATGCTGATTGACATCAACGAACAAAAAGAACAGGGTGAGGTCATGGACATCGGCGATGCCATGTGTTTTGTGGAAACCGGATGCATCAACGGTGCTGATTTTAAAGACGCACGTCGGGCAGATATTATCGTCATCACAGCAGGCGCGAATCAAAAACCCGGAGAGACGAGACTGGACCTGGTTGAAAAAAATACTGCTATCATGAAGTCTTTATTTAAGTCGATTGGAAGGCTCAAACCCTCGACCATTATTATTGTCGTAACCAACCCGGTAGACGTTCTCACGCATGTGGTACAAAAAATCAGCGGCCTTTCAGAGTCACACGTGATCGGCACCGGCACGTCACTGGACACAGCGCGTCTGAAGTCAACGTTGTCAGCAGCATTTGGTGTGAGTTCTCATGCAGTCGAAGGTTTTGTTTTGGGTGAACATGGAGACAGCGAATTTGTGGCATGGAGTTCGGTTCGTATTGGCGGTGTTCCCATCACTCAATTGCCGGGGTTTTCCGCAACACAGGCCTCTGCCATTGAAGACAAAGTAAAAAAAGAAGCCTATGAAATTATTGCACGCAAAGGCGCGACATTTTACGGAATTGGTCTGATCACCACTCATATTATCCACGCAGTTATTCACGATCAGAAAAAAATTCTTCCGGTCACAACACACCTCAAAAACTGGAACGGCGTTTCAAATACATTTCTCGGTGCACCAAGTGTGGTTGGTAAAAATGGCGTAGAAAAAATATGGCCTCTGGCGCTCTCAAAACAGGAGCAGAAAAAATTACAAAAATCAGCAGAGGCAATAAAAAAATACCTTGGACGGATATGAAGCGAACGATTTTTTTGACAATTACTTCTGTTGTTCTACTTGCCGGCGTTGGTTGCGCTTCAAAGACAGAAACCTCTGATACGGCCACCTCAACCGTTGCGGCAAGTTCACCTGCACAACGTGCTCATGCGCTGTGTTTAAGCACAGGCAATAGGCCGGAACTACGGCGTGTCACTGACCGACTTACTCCAACCCTGGTGTGTATCTTCCCTGATGGCACCGAATGTCCTGCGCTCGGTTTGTTAAACGATACCTGTGTACCAACAGCACCAACAGCCGAACCATCTGCCGAAGAGGGCGGACCGATCAGCGATCTTCCGAGGTTTTGCGAGCCTGTTGCAGAACCAGTGTGTGGCAGTGATGGCAGGACATATGTAAATAAATGTGTGGCAGAGCAGCAACGCATCACCGTTGTGAAGGAAGGATCTTGTCCTTCATCTGACGTCGCAACCGACCTCCCTGTAAATACGTCCCTTGGCACTTCCCAACCTGTACCTCCGTCTGTGACAAACCCGTCATCGATAACTTCACCAACCCCGCAACCGATACCCTCTGGACAGATTCCAAAGTGGCTTGAGGTTCCAATCGCTCTTCTGGAAGAAAATGCCAATGCAGTCCGTCCATTTATCCAGGAGTGTTCCATAGGTGGTCAACGCTACTATTTCCAGGCAGAAGACTGCGAACAGTGTCTCTCGGTTCTGTATACCGCTGACGGTCAGGTCGCCTGTTATCCCTCTCACGACATAACCAACCAGTGTCCCACTCAGGTCGTCAACCGCAGCTGCAAAACCATTTGGGAGAAGTAACGCACTTGACATTATAGAATTTTCGTGTAATAATTTCTTTGAAAGATAAGTCCTTAGGGTAAAGCTCAGTGGAGGGCGTTCTCACCACGGAACATCCCGTTGAAACAGAGACATTCCCGAAAGGCGCTTCCTGAATCCACTCACGAGAGTGGGTTTTTAATTTGTATAAACTTTAAACCCAACTCCTGAAATACATGTTTTGAATCCTTTTGGTATTCTTTATATAGGGTGTTAGAAACAAAATCCGCTAACTCAAGCAACACGTCCACATACGAAGCCACCTGTTTAAATTCACAGTCGATTCCCAAAAATTCATACTCTAAAAAAATTTTCATATCCTTGCAAAAGCGTTGCTCTGCGAGTCTTCCACCTTTATGCTTTCGCGCATCTATTATAATTCTCACTTTCTGATACTTTTCTAAAGAAATTTCAAAAAATAATTTCTTTAGAAGTTCGCCGTATACAACATCTAACTTTACTCCATCTTTGTCAAAAAATTCGTACGGTATTTCCTGGATGAGTTGAAAGACTGAGATAATACTCACATTATGTCTTCCAAGCAGCTTGATACTTTTTTCTCGAAGATCTCTAAAATGAGAATCCGTTGCGTGAATTCGACGTTTTGACTTGTTATATAAATTTCGTACCGCTCGCCAACGTCTTCTCAGTATCTTGTCGTCTAAAATCGCAAATCCGTTGATGCTAATAAACATCTTCCCTCTTATTTTTTGAAAATTATATGATTCGTCAAGGTATATGTTCATAAAGATATCTGTATATATCAACAGCACCGTTTACATCTGTCAACTGTTAATTACCATATTGACAAAAAACCCACTTATATATATACTCCTTGCACTTTATTCATGTGGGATCCTGACTGAGTCGGGAGCTTGTACCACGTAAAAAGACTCTATGGGAAAAAGAATGAATGCCCTCAAGACCAAAGTCGACATGACAAAGGTCTACTCTCTTGACGAAGGCGTTAAGATCGTCAAAGAGACCAGCACAGTGAAGTTTGATGCCTCAGTTGAGGTCCACGTCCGACTCGGAATCGACCCTCAAAAAGGTGACCAGCAAATTCGTGCTGCACTCTCCTTGCCACATGGCACAGGTAAAAGTAAAAAAGTCGCTGCTTTTGTGAGTGCACATGACGAAAAAACAGCCCGCGAGGCAGGAGCAGACTTTGTCTACGGCGAAGAAGACATCAAAAAAATCAAAGAAACCTCTAAAATTGAATTCGATATCGCGGTTGCTACACCAGAAATGATGCCAAAGCTCGCCGCCATCGCAAAATTGCTCGGTCCAAAAGGTTTAATGCCGAACCCAAAGACAGAAACCGTTGGAACCGACGTTAAAAAACTCGTGACTGAACTGAAAAAAGGCAAAACCTCTTTCAAAAATGACGATACTGCCAACGTTCATATCGGCATTGGCAAGGTCAGCTTCACAGAGGAACAGCTCAAAGAAAATATTCTCACCTTTATTGAGACGCTCCGCAAGATCAAACCCTCAACATCCAAGGGCACATACATCAAGAGTGTGTACTTGACCAGCAGCATGGGACCAAGCGTCAAAGTAAGTGTTGAGTAAGCACCCAAAACACCAAAAATCCTCTCGCAAATCGAGGGGATTTTTTATTCTTGCCTCCCTGCTCAGGTCTTGATACACTAGTCCTGATTATGACAATTACACCACGAACAAACTACATTTCCTGGGACGAATGTTTCATGCGAATGGCCCATATTATCGCCGAACGATCCAAGGACCCATCGACACAGGCCGGGGCTGTTCTTGCGACCAAAGACAATGTGGTGGTGGGTATTGGATATAATGGCTTTCCCCGCGGTATCGACAACGATGCCTTTCCCTGGGAACGTGAGGGTGCACTCCACGAGACGAAATACGCATATATCTGTCACTCAGAAGAAAACGCCATTTACAACGCCAACAACGAGACCAAAGACTGCAAGATGTACTGTACGCTGTTTCCCTGTAACGAATGCGCAAAAACGATCATTCAAAATGGCATCACTGAGATTATTTACGAAAACGACAAGTACCACGAAGACCCTCGTTGGATTGCCTCTCGTCGTATGTTTGATGCCGCCCAAGTGGTTTGTCGACAGTATCTGTTACCCTCGTAATCTATGGCTCGAATCGTCCTTGGTCTTATCGGAGAAATGGCAGCTGGAAAGACCACAGCAACCGCGTACTTGGAAGCGCACTACCACGCAGAAACCTTCCGCTTTTCCACCTCTCTGCGAGATATTTTAACCCGCTTGCACAAAGAACATACCCGCGACAATCTCCAACAGCTGTCAACCGTTTTACGGGGGTTGTTCGGCGATGACGTGCTTTCAAAAGTGATCGCGCAGGACGTTGCAAAAGCAGACGCAGAATTTATCGTTGTGGAAGGAATTCGTCGGCCCGGAGACATTGCATACCTTCGAGATCTCCCAAACTTTTATCTTGTTGGTTTGCAGACCGACGAAAAAATCAGATTTGAACGTCTGAGATCTCGATCAGAAAATCCGGACGACGCAGGCAAAAGCTGGGAAGACTTCCAAAAAGAAAGTCACCAGGAGTCCGAAGAAAAAATTCGTGAGTTGATTCAAAAAGCAGATTATATTATTGAAAATGACAGTTCGTTTGCAGATACCTACCAAAAAATCGATGCTGTCGCACATGAAATAAAGGCGGTTGCCACATAGATATGGAGATAAAAATAAAAAAACTCAAACCGGATGCCAAACTGCCACAATACGCTCACCCCGGTGACGTGGGTTTGGATATATTTTCTTTGGAAACACACACCTTTCAACCCGGAGAGAGAAAAATTTTTTGGGTTGGTTTTGCACTGGAATTTGAAGAGGGATACGCTGGAATTATGAAGGACAAAGGCAGTTTGCCATTTTACCACGGCTTGCATGTCATGGGTGGTGTGTTTGATGCCGGATACCGTGGCGAGTACAATGTAAACTTAGTAAATCTTGGGCAAGAATCGGTTACAATTGAAAAAGGACAAAAGATCGCCCAGCTGGTGATCTTCCCTGTCGCCATTGCCAAACTCCAGGAAGTCGAGGAGCTGTCACAAACCGCGCGCGGCGAGGGAAAACTTGGAAGTACCGGAAAATTTTAGTATGCAATCGTATCTCAATATTGTAAAAATGATTTTGGACGAAGGAGTCGAAAAAAATGACCGTACCGGAACCGGCACTCTTGCGATTGCCGGCGCGATGTTTGCGCACGACATGAGCAAAGGGTATCCCCTTTTAACTACAAAAAAAATGCCATTTAAAGTGATGGCGACTGAGCTGGAATTTTTTATAAAAGGCATCACAGACAAAGAGTGGCTGAAGGAGCGCGGATGTCATATTTGGGACGAGTGGGCCCACCCACACAAAGCGCCGTATGGGCATGACGAAGAGTCAAAAAAACGCATGGCAGAAGAACGTGACCTTGGACCGGTCTATGGATTTCAGTGGCGATATTACAATGCACCATATGAACATCATGAAAAAGATTACACAGGACAGGGTGTTGATCAACTGAAAAGGCTGGTGGACAAGATAAAAGCCAATCCCTACGATCGACGAATGATTGTCATGGCGTGGAATCCGATTCAGATGGACCAAATGGCCCTGCCACCATGTCACTATTCGTTTCAAGTCACGGTGACTGGCGGAAAACTCAACTTGATGTGGAACCAAAGAAGCGTGGACGTGATGCTTGGCTTGCCCTTTAACATATCCAGTTACGCTCTCTTGCTTCACTTGCTTGCGAAAGAAGCAGGACTCGAAGAAGGTCGCCTCATTGGATTTTTAGGCGATGTTCATATCTACAAAAACCATGTCGAAGGCGCCAGAGAACAACTGTCCCGTGACCCAAATCTATATCTCCTTCCTAAAATTGAAACTGAACCATTCATCTCTTTTTTTGAGTGGGAAGCCCCACACACCAAACTGGTTGGATACCAAAGTCACCCGCGGATTCAATTTCAAATTGCTGTATGATCACTCTTTTCGCAGCAGTGTCACAAAACAACTGTATTGGAAAAGATGGATGTATTCCTTGGAATATCCCCGAGGACATGAAACGCATGCGTGAGGTTACAAAACATAAAGTGTTGATCATGGGACGCAAAACCTGGGAGTCGATTCCTGAAAAACGACGCCCACTTCCGGAGCGGACCAATGTCGTGATTACGCGAGACGAAACCTATGCACTTCCTCCCGGAGTAGAACGATATGGTTCTGTGGCAGAGGCGCTTGCTGCTCATCCGAATGAAGAAGTTATTGGTTTTGGCGGTACTGCAATCTTTGAAGAAATGATCCACATCGCCGACATCCTGGATATCACACATGTGAACCAAATAGTCGAAGGCTGTACTGCATTTTTTCCAACCATCGACTCTGCCATCTGGAAAGAAGTGTGGCGTGAGGACCATGACGGATTTAGCTTTGTCCAATATGAACGACACACACCCCGCACATAAAGGTTTGTTTATCATGATCGAAGGCACTGACGGCTCTGGAAAAACCACCCAGACTGAGTTGCTCGTAGCCAAGTTAGAGAAAGATGGCTACCCTGTAGAACAGATTAGCTTCCCGCAATATGGTCAGCCCAGCGCAGCCATGGTGGAAGAGTATCTGAACGGTGCCTTTGGAACTGCAAAAGAGGTCGGGCCGTACCGAGCCTCAATTTTTTATGCTGTTGATCGCTACGTTGCCAGCCCAAAAATCCGCGAGTGGCTTGCCGCAGGAAAAATTGTGATTGCCAACAGATATCTTGCATCAAACATGGGACACCAGGGTGGCAAAATTAAAGATGTAATCGAACGCCAAAAATACTACGACTGGAACTACCACCTTGAATACGAAATTTTCCAAATCCCCAAACCAGATATCAACATCATTTTGCACGTACCTGCAACCCTCTCTCAACAACTGGTTGATAAAAAGGGCGAACGTGAGTACTTAAAAGGTAAAAAACGCGATATCCACGAAGACGACTTAAAGCACCTCGCCGACGCTGAACAAGCGTATCTGGAAATCGCTCGTCTGTATCCTGAATTTACCGTGATCGAATGTACAAAAAATGGTGAGATGCAAACAGTCCCGGACATCCACCGGCAGATCTACTCTATTGTTTGTAAAACTTTATAAAAATTGCTATACTTAGTTATATTTACCTAAATCAGGTGTATGCTTATTTCAGTGAAAGACATCATTAGCAAGAGTATTGAACTCTACAAAGAAAACAGTAAGTTGTTTTTTCAGTACATTCTGGCCTTATTTATTCCGGTCTTTGTGTCAATGCTTATTGGCGCTTTTTTTGGGCAAGAAGCCCAACTAAACGCGCTCAATGGAATGATTGGCATCGGATTATTTATCATGTTTTTTCTGATCTACGTTATCAGTATCTGGATTTCTCTGGGATTTGTCCGAACCATCGCACTTCGATATGAAGGAAAACCGGGACTCGAGGTGAAAGAGGCTCTCCGGTGGGCCGCCCCCCTGTTGTGGCCAGCTATTTTTGCTTCGATTTTGGCTGGACTGGCGATTTTGGGCGGTTTTATTCTTTTGATCATCCCCGGGATTATCTTTTCTGTGTGGTTTTCCTTTGTCTTCTACGCAGTTGCGCTTGATGACAAGCGAGGAAAAGACGCTCTCAAATTCAGCAAGTACCTTGTCAAAGGCCGCTGGTGGTCAGTGCTGTGGAGACTTATTGGTCCGGGGATTGTCTTCGGCCTCCTTTTCTTCATTGCAGATATGATCTTCGAGTTCTTAAAAGGAATTTTAACCAGCAACATGATTGACGGAACTCTTCCATTTATTATCACCGGCATCATTATATCTTTGGCGAGCAGCATTATTGGTCTTCTTTTGACTCCGCTCTCTACCGCAGCTCCCACAATCCTCTACAGCGAACTCAAAAAAACCGTTGGGCAGCCGCCGGTACAACAGTAGCTTTGGGGGTTCATTGTTTATGGCAGCCTATATCCCGGTTATTGGCATGGAAGTCCACGTTGAGCTTAACACCAAAAGCAAGATGTTTTGTCGTTGTAAAAACGATCCGGATCTAAAAGAACCGAATACCACAATTTGTGAGATCTGCATGGGACATCCCGGTACTCTTCCTTTGCCAAACAGGGAAGCAATCATCTCTACTGTTTTAATTGGCAAGGCCCTTGGCTGTTCGATTCGCGAACTGTCCAAATTTGACCGCAAACATTATTTTTATCCGGATCTGCCAAAAGCCTACCAAATTTCACAGTACGATGAACCAATTGCCGAACACGGAAAAATTGAACTGCACTTTTTTCTTGAAGACAACATCCGAGAAACGGCAATCATTGGGATCACGCGAGCTCATCTCGAAGAAGATACTGCCAAACTTTTCCATGACAAAGACGGAAACACCCTCGTTGACTTCAACCGCTCCGGGGTCCCACTGGTTGAAATTGTTACTGATCCGGACTTTAAAACCGCACTTGAGGCAAAGATGTACTGCCAGGAGCTTCGCACCCTGTTTCGCTACCTTGGTGTGAGTAGTGCTGACATGGAAAAAGGCCACATGCGCTGCGAGGCTAACATCTCGCTCCAAGAAGCCGGGCGATTCGAAATTGTGAACGGTGTCGTACGGCCGCTCGGCGACTATGTGTTGCACAACAAAGTTGAGTTGAAAAACCTGAACTCATTCAAGGCGGTG
>MFQB01000013.1:25496-26826 GCA_001784275.1 Candidatus Magasanikbacteria bacterium RIFCSPHIGHO2_02_FULL_47_14 | reverse complement strand
GTTTCATCCATTGACAGTTGCCGGAGATGTGTCGCTGCCGGAGCTGCCTCAGGCACGACGAATTCGATTTCATGAAGAGTACGGCTTCTCTTATGCAGATGCCAAGATTCTCACGGATGACAAGTCCTGGTCTGAATTTGCAGAAGCAGTCATGAGCGAAGCGATTGAGTGGCTCCACGATTCACCTGAAGTTGGAGAAAAAACCGAAGCAGAAAAAAACCAGGTTGCGCGTTTGGTTGGCGGGTGGCTTACCAGCAAACTCATGGGATTGCTGAACGAAAAAAACAAGGATATTAGTGAATTTAGGGTCTCTGCAGAAAACTTTGCTGAGCTGATTACACTGATCTTTACAAACAAAATCAACTCGACCAATGCACAGAAAATCTTGCTTCTCATGGTCGAGGCAGATACAGACATAGATCCGACACATGTGATGGAAGAGAAGGGATACGGACAAGTCAGAGATGAAGGAAAAATCCGGGAGGTCGTTGACCAAGTGATTGTAAACTATCCCACTCAGGTGGAACAGTTTAAACAAGGAAAAGAAGCCCTGATGAAATTTCTCGTTGGTATGTGTATGAAAGCTACTGAAGGAACTGCGGACCCGCAACTGGTTGAAAAAATGCTTCGGGAAAAATTGATATAATATGACAGCGGGCGGCCCAGAGGGTCGCCCGTTTTTTCTCCCTAATGAACTGCGGCACTGTGATCCTGCGCCGCGTGAATCGGAACCGAGGGGCCTTTCCGCCAACCGCGAATCCGCTTGTTTTTGCTCCGCCAAAGTTCGACGAGAATGTCGATCCATTCTTCGGTCGTGCGAAGAAGCGAAACTGTCACTGTGACATCCTCGGCAATAGTGGTGCACCTGCTCCCAATCAATCGCGTGAGTGACGTGAAGCCGAACTCCGGCCGATGAAAAGCGATGGTGAGGTCAACAACCTCGACGAGGTCACTCAACTCGCAGAGTGAGTCAAACAGCTCCCGCGTCCCACCATACCGGGGCATCGTGGTCTCGGTGAGCCATGAGCCGATGTCGGGGCAGGAGTCCACGAACTTCTCGCGATCAGCACAGATTCGTTCGAAGGTCGGACGATGTTGATCAGCAAAGATCACCCAGGTCTGCTCGATGCCCTTCTTACGAACGGCATCTCTTAATATCCGCTTGGCGCCTTCCGGATCCTTGCGGTCGATCACGACTGTCATGTTCAACAGATGGATCGGCCAGGCCACGATCGCGTAGAACAGATGCGTGAGCATCTCCTTTTTCATCACGATCGTTATGGGCTCATGCAAGATACAGTTGACGTAGTACCCGAATACGACGAAGCCC
>MFQB01000013.1:12809-25474 GCA_001784275.1 Candidatus Magasanikbacteria bacterium RIFCSPHIGHO2_02_FULL_47_14 | reverse complement strand
CGAGCAGCCGAGCATGGCCTTTGGAAAGTGGCGCAGTCTCATTTTTCACTATGTAACACTCGACGCCCATCAGCCCGCGGACACAGATCCAATACAGGCTGAATGACCAGACCCTGGGTACGATCATGCTGATCCAGCGCGCCCACCTGATTAGGCAGACCATTCGCAGTGTCCATGCGATGACGGAAAGTCCACAAATGCCGGCGAGGCCGATGACCAGCGTCAAGCCGGTCGCAACGAGCAGAGCGAGACCGGTGCGAATCTTGGCACTCATGACACCCTCCGAGTTGTGACATATCTGGTTCTATCACCAAGAATATGTCTCTGTCAAACTGAAAAGTGTCCACATTTGATTCCTGCTCTCGACCGTTCTGTTGGAGGTCTTTCCGTCATGGCAAGAGTTTATTAAAAACCAAGCGCCCCGATGTTGATCGGGGCGGTCTTGGAGATGAAACGAAAACGCGGGACTGGTGAGCTACCCGGAATCGCGGACGGCCTCCACCGACTCGGCGTAGGTCGCGAGTCCTCCGGCCACGGTCCCGAGGATGTTCCAGCCGCAGCCGCTTCCGAGGACGACCTCGAGGACGCGGTTGCCTCCCCAGTTCCCGGTGCGGCGGACAGCGTTGAGACGCTCCCGAGTTTCTTCGTCAACGACGAAGATTCGATGCTCGGTCATCACATCGAGGTATACCGCGGCATTCGCCGCACCCTCGATCTTGAAGACCAGCCGCACCCGTCGGCTTCCACCAGTACCATATGCGTCTCGCAGAGGCTTCGTGATGTGCCAGTGTCGCTCTACCATCGTCATCTCCTCCTCCTTTTGGAGGCAAAATAGTCCAAACGCACATCTACTCATATACTAAAATACGACGTCGGTCAAGCAGTGTTTTGACATTTAAAAACGAAACCGATACCATACGTGTTCATACCCTATGCCAAAACTTTCCTATAAACAACGCGCTGAGCTGTCCAAAAACCCTACCGCGCGCCGATTGTTTGGCATCATGGAGGAAAAGGAGACTAACTTATGTGTCGCAGTTGATGTCACCACCAAAAAAGAACTGCTCGAGCTAGCTGAAGCGGTTGCTCCATCAATCTGCGTACTAAAAACCCGCACAGACACAATCAACGATTTCGACGAAGACTTGATTATTCGACTGCAACGACTCTCTGAAAAACATAATTTTTTGCTATTTGAAGACCATACGTTTGCTGATATCGGGATCGCGGTAAGGCATCAATATCAAGATGGAATTTATCATATTGCAGACTGGGCAGACATTATCAACGCCCATCCCATCGTCGGCCCTGGAGTTATTGAAGGGCTAAAAGAAATTGGCCTCCGCAAAGGACGGGGTCTTTTATTGCTTGCTCAGATGACTACAAAAGACAACCTGATCAGCTCGGAATATACTGCTGAGGCGGTTCGAATGGCAGAAGGCCATACTGACTTTGCTATCGGTTTTATTTCAAACGGTAACGTGAGCAACAATCCTCAATTTATCCACTTTACACCCGGTGTTCATATCAACCGCGAAGCAGATCGACTGGGGCAACAGTATCAAAGCCCTGAAGAAGCAATAAAGCAGGGGGCAGACATTATTATTGTGGGGAGAGGGATCACTAAATCTCACGATCCACAGGCAGCAGCAAACCGCTACCAAGAGATCGCCTGGGAAGCTGCCAACAACTTCTAAAAGTTATCAATAAGTTTTTTAAAATCGCGCGAATCTTCGTAGCTGATCGTTCCTTGTCGCCGTGCCTTTTCCACATCCCATCTCATTCGACGCTTATCACTAAAACCAAACGACGACCCGGTGGTCTTGTGTTTGGCATACTGTGTCACCATACCCTCAAAAAAAGCTTTATCTTTTGACGAAAGATTAGAATAGGTTCCTCGATATTTCTTGAAAAACTTCCCCATGTGTTTGTGAAGCCCGGAAACACCCGTTACCTTCAAATTCTTTCCACCTTTTAACCCAAAAGCATACCGACTGTTTCCAGTGGGCTCTTCTTCTACTGCTTCTGCCTGTTTCGCCTTCCGTTGAACGCTCAGGCGACGGACATAGTCATACCATTTTTTGTCCGCCTCTTCGTCATAATACTCAGTATCATAGACAGACCGCTTCGCACGGTCGTTTGTCACGGCAGAGATCGTCGACTTACTTCCGTCCAAGTGATGAATCGAGGTTGATTTTTGATATCCGCTCTGCGCGTTTGGGGTGCGAGACAGTGCCTGATTCACAGACACGGCTGCGTTCTCTCGCTCAACGTGTTGTCGCAACTTTGTCGTTGCCAAATTTTGCGCACGCTGAACACCGCCAAACGGCAACCCTGTGTTTGGTCGTGAAGAACCTGGTAAAGTCGGTGGAAGGTTGAGTGACATAAAAATAGTATATCAAACACTCAAAAACTTCGCGACAAGCGCTTCCGCTTCATCCATTGTCTTGCACCACTGAATACGATCATCCCGTTTAAACCAGGTAATTTGACGCCGTGCAAATCGGTGACTGTCTTTTTTTAAGTTCTCAACGCACTCTCGTTTCGTTATGGTACCGTCGAAATATCCCTTAAACTGACGATACCCGATCCCGCTCATACTCGGCAGGTCCCAACTGTATTTTTGTCTGAGCAAATTTTCAATTTCTGATAACAACCCCCGGCGCATCATATCGTCAACTCGCATATCAATCCGTTGGTATAGTTCTTCACGCGGCACATCAATGCCGATCTGCAAAAATTCGAACATCGGCTCCCCTTTTTTCCGTTGTTGAGAGAATGGTTCCCCACTTAAAATGCACACTTCCAAAGCTCGTACAATTCTTCGTTTGTTGTTTGGGTCAATGGTATCAGCAGCCTCTTCATCGAGCGTACGTAACAGATGCATGAGATGTTCGCTGCTTTTTTCTGACAAGCTGCGCCTCAATTTTAAATTCGGCGCAACGCGCGGGATACGCAAATTATCTACAAGCGCGGAGATATAGAGACCGGTTCCGCCGACAACGAATGGCACCCGCTCATTTTTATATGCCAATTTCACGTATTTAATCGCTTGGTCACGAAACTGCGCAACAGTAAACACCTCTCCCGGATCCAAAAAATCAACCAGATGATGGGCAATATCGCCAACAAAATACGAGTGCCGCAAACCCCGCCAGTTTGCCTTCCACCGCCACCGTCCCGGGACCTTGGCCGTTCCAATGTCCATCTTTTTGTACACCTGACGCGAGTCTGCTGAGATAACTTCGCCATTAAACTTTTTGGTAAACTCAAGAGACCACGCGGTCTTTCCGGAAACCGTTGGCCCAAGAAGGACAACTACTTTTGGCAATGCGGAATTAAGTGACATAACTTTCATGTTGAGGCTCTCCCCCATAACATCCACTCTTCTGCTTTATATATTTCGACAGGGCAGATACAGCCGATCAAAGACTGATCGCCTTTGAATCGGACCCGCTTCATCTCAAACGAGTTGCCCTCGCACCAGCCGTGTGACCACTGCTCAACCAAGACAGAGACCGCGCTGTTTACATACTTCTGATTTTTCTTTTTGACAATATCTTCCATCAACTCCTGGAGCACCCACCATCGACGACGTTTTTCCGCTTGTGGCACATCGTCTCGAAACGCTTTGACTGCGAGCGTCCCGGACCGTTGAGAATACTGCGCATTATAAGAGATATCAAAATCGCACTCTTTATACAGCTCTACTGTATCACGGAACTGCTCATCTGTCTCTCCGCAAAAGCCGACAATAATATCTGTGCCAATGGCAATATCAGGTCGAGCCGCGCGGATTTTTTTAATGGTTTCAATGTAGAACTCGCGGGTATGCCGGCGGTTCATACGACGGAGCACCTCGTTGTTTCCCGACTGGACCGGCAGATGCAAGTAGTTCACTTGTTTTGGTAACGCAAGAGCATCGATCACCTCATCGGTCATAAAAATGGGGTGCGGGGCGGTCCAATGAATCCGCTCAATCCCAGGAATTTGACTTACCTCCCAAAGCAACTTTGCAAAATCGCTGTTGGTGTATGGATTTTGTGGTGAAAAAAATTGAGGGTCTGGCGCCACGTAGTGATTCACAATCTGACCAAGAAGCGTGACTTCCTTACAACCTGTCTCGGCCAAGTGGCGCGTCTCGTCCAAAATTTGTTTCAAAGACCGGTTGACTTCCAGCCCACGAGAAAACGGCACAACGCAATAGGTACAAAAGTGATTACATCCGGTCTGAATCGTGACAAATGCCTGGTAGGTTTTTGTCAGTGTCGGATGCAAAGCAAAGTAATCTTTTTCCAAATCGTCGAGGGGCCGTATGCCCGGGTTCAGCTCACCGAGCCACTTTGGCAAGTGAATCATGTCTTTGGTGGGAAAAAACAGATCAACTCCGGGCAGCTTTTCTCGCATACCACCGTCCTTATCCCGGCCAGGCATACAGCCTGTGACGCAGATAATCAAATTTGGGTTTTTTTCCTTAAGTTGAGCAAAGTTGCGGGCCATACCGTAAATTCTATCTTCTGCCTTTTGCCGGACACTGCAGCTGTTCATCAAAATCACATCAGCGTCTTCGGGTGCCGGCGTAGTCGTCATATTCAAACCACGAAGAAGCGACTCTACTCTCTCAGAGTCGTTCTTGTTCATCTGACAGCCAAAGGTGAGAATATGATATTTCAGTTGTGGAGTCGTATCTGCCATATTTTGCTCTGAGTATAGCAAAAATTGAGAGAAAATCAAGGAGTCAACCGGCATTTTTTATTTACAAATTAGCCAAAATATGCTATAATATACGGTAATTCTTATCATACGTCTTATGGATAGGGAAACTTACCCAACCCCAGACCGCGACGATGCTACATTTAGTCGCTCCTCTAGAGAGCCCCAATCTCTAAAGCAACCCGAAAGAAAATTAAAAAACGAAGAACCGAAAGAAAAGGTACTCTTTGAGCTTACTGAGAAAGACACCGCAAGTGGATTTACAACAAAAGAACCAGACCATCCCGACATTCCATTTTTTGAATTACCTGAAACTGATACTCATACCGATGCTGACAGAGAGGCAAGCGAAGAACGAGCTCAGCTTGCAGGAAGTATGTATGAAACTTCTCTTACGCGTTTTGAATTACCTGAGACTGAGGAAGAGGTAGATGAAAAAAAAGCCCAGGCTCTGCGGGACATGCATGGAATTGAAAAATCTACATCTCTTCCACCCCTCCCTCCTGCACCTGAAGCTCCCCAGCTCTCGTCTTCGACAGAACGTCTACTGCGCCAGGCAAAAGAACAATTTGGTATAGACCTTAACCTGAATGGAGACCATAAAAAAGCCGGCTTTTTCAAGCGTCTTTTTGGCAAGTCTCAACTTGATGCAAAAACTCGCATGGATGTAAGCCACATTCAGGCAGAGCTGCAAATAAATTACGCTGAAAACCAACTTACAAACTCTCAGTTGTTACAAAAAGCACGAGACGTTTTTGGCATAGACGTTGAGCAAAGCGGGATGGTCTCTGCAGGATTTTTCAATAGAAATATAAACAAATATCATCGATTGCCGGACGACAAGAAAAAGGCATTTGATGCGCTACTTGCAGCGGTTGAACGAACCAATGCCGCAGAAGTTCCAACACCGCCGAGGCGACTGTCAGATAATAGATACGTGGGTGCAACGACAGCAGCAGCAAGTCTGGCAGGCGCATTCGCAGCCGGGCCTGCTGGTATGATGGCTGATCGACAGCGGGGTGTCGAACGCGAGTTTGAAAAAAATAAGGCGGAATTTAACCAGGCAATGTCACAGGCAGACTTGGAAGATATGCGCAAGCACTTAGGTGAAAGCACCGTCGACTACGAAGTCAAGCCGTTTGACAGGTCGTATCTGCATATACCGGAAGGTGCTGAAATTGCAGCCTCTATGCGTCCATTCCTCACAGCGCCAGGAACTGAACTCGACGCACGCGCTCAACAACTGTTAAAAAAACATCCGGAAGGTGGTACACTCCCGCTCGCAGCCGATACAGAAGCGCGGATAATCCCATTTGGTAAAAAAGGGAATGAGGTAACCGTCTATTTTATCGACAAAACCACTGGGGAAACCGTGCGGTCGGCTCACTTTGTCAACGGCAAGGCAACCGGCGAGTTGGTCTACTCATCAGAAAATAAGATAAAACGAAAAAAAGGGAAAACCGATACACTGCACATTACCCAGCTCGCAACCAGAAGTGGCGCGGTTGACTTCCAACCAGCAGAAGAACCGGCCTTTACTGCGACTAAATCCCACCCTCCTGCAGAAACAACCTCTGGAAAAAAACTACAAGCTTCAACAGAGGACCCTGCGGCCAGGTTTGCACGAAGTCCTAAAACACAAGAGCTGGCTGCCGCGCAAGAGCCTGCTAAAACTCCTCCGGCAAAAATAGAGAGAAAAACAGCTCCTGCCAAAGGAGCAGAGACCAAGGTGCGATCACGATACCAAGACAACTCTCTGGCGGCTGAATCCGACCTTGATAGTCCGGATGAGATGGTCGAGGAAAGTGAGAGACAATATGAAAAGCAGCGGAAACTTTCAGACCGCGAGGCGGCAAAGAAAAGAATGGTTGAATATCGCTCCTCTTTGCCTGAGCCACTCCAACAGGCGTACGACGAGCTCACAAAGTTAGGACGTATAGTAAAATCGGATGGAAACATAGACGAAAAAAAGTTAGCGAAAGCAAGGGAAATCCTTGGAAGTGCGTCCGGCCAACTCAAGTTATTGACAAACAAAGGCCGCATCTCTCCTCAAGCTGTTCATGTACTCAAGACCCACTGGGAAAGTGCCAGTCCGCAGGAAGTGCAAAGAATAATTGCTGAATTCAGCGTTGGCAAATAAAACATCAATAAATCCCCCTCCCATTTGAGGGGGATTTTTGTGCTATATTACGCTGTTTTTGGTTGACAAAAAACCAAAATTGTGGTATACTATTTTTACTTTAAACTTCTTCTATGGGACGATTTGGTATGAGTCCGGAACAACTGGCTGCTGTCAATCAAGAGGCACGTCGACTGGCTCAGGCTGATTCAGCTTCTCGAAAACTGCGGCCTGATACTGAGGCCGGGGTTCAACAAGAGTCAGAAGAACTCCTTCGCCGAGATAGACGTGAGGATTTTGGACGAACTTCCAGTGTTATCGTTGAGGGAGACGATCCTGATGCCACCCGGACTATTGAAGGCGCGGCTTTGGATCAGCTTCACCACCAAATTCAAAAAATGGACAGCACACCACCGTATAACCCTCAGTAGGCTGTCTTTTTTCTATGGATAATGCTCAACTAGAACGCTATGTCGCACAGGTGGCCGAACAAGAGGCGGCCAGAGCTGTCGCGTTCAAAAAACAGGATGCTCAACATGGGGCTAAGATCCGTGCTGAGATGACTCCGACAGAGTTAGAGGCGTTTAAAACCGGTGGAATGGAAGGACTGGCGGCCCACCAAGCAGCCGAACGACGAAGAAACCAGTCACGTACTGCGGAAGTTGAGGAAGATATTATCGAAGAACTCCCGGCAGACCAATTTGAAGAAGTAACCGAAACAGACGAAGAAGGAATAGAGGTTGCTCCTGACAAAGTTGCAGAACAATTACAGCGAGAAGAGCAAGAGAAACAAGCAGAGATCAAACGTATTCTGGCAGAGATACATGCGATGCTTGAACCGGAGGTAGCGACGGAACAAACTGAGATAGCTGACCAGGCGCGTCAACGATTTGTCCAAAGTCAGAGGCTGGGAGCACCCACACCTGAAGAGGAGCGTATCGCAGCTGCATTAAACTTTAGGGCCACTGCAGGCCAAACCATGAAAGAACAAGAAGGACTTAAGAGCGATGCAATAGATAAATTTATTGGCGAAGCTGTGCGTGAACAGGTCACCGTCGACGGACAGACATTTTACGAAGGACAAGAGGTTGTATATACTGATCGTAAGGATAACGAGGCCATACTCAAGGTTCACATTCCGGAGGGGTTGGCAAAAGGATCTTTAGCACTGACAGGAATGGTGGAAAATAAGCGGGGCAAGATGCAGAAAGTAAACTTCGCGATTGACACCGCAGCAGTGAAAACCCGCATTGACGCAGACGTTGAATCATTTAAACAAAGACAAAGTGGTAGGCCAACCGCGCTTGCCGCGTAACTCTATAACTTAGTATGAGACTAGAAAAAGGTGACTTTGGGGGGGCAGATGGAAATCGTGAAAGACCAAACCTACACCAAGTTCCGTACAGGCTAACTGAAACAGTGTTTGGTGACTTATTTGGTGATGACTTTATGGGTGAAGTCGATGCCGAGGCAGCTGAACGAGATGCCGCTGGTGCGCCAAGAAGCTGGCGTGAAGTTGAAGGAGACATCAACGACGTTGCAGAAAAAGGAGAAAAAATGAAAGAAAGAGACGAAATGCGCAATGTGCACGCACAGGACATATTAAATGATTTGCGAGCTGCTAAGGACCCAGAACAGGCCTACGTCATTTACCGATACGCCAGTCAGGTCGGAGCAATCACACATAACGAATTACAGGGAGAAAGAAATCAAGATTTATTGGAAAAAGTAAAAGAAGGACGCTGGAGATTGGCTAATGCTCCGGAGGCAACACCAGAACACGATCTCGTCGTAGAACAAGTCTTGGGTGACTTACGCGGGACACAAGATCCACTTGCTGCCTACGAATTGTTTGAACGGGCTCGGGACTTGGGCGACATCTCTTATAGAGACTTACGAGACAAAGAAAAAAACCTTCTGGTAAGAGTACAACTTGGGCTTGCAGAAAAGCTCCGAAGAGACCACGAAACGCGAAAGTCTGCAGCTTCAGAGGAAGAAGAGCCACAAGGTCAAGCACGAGCAGCTTAACACTCAAACTCTCAAACAATCCCGATCACATCGGGATTGTTTTTATCATGGTTCAGCGATATAATTGAAGTCAGAAACAAGACTTTTGTTTTTGTTTGTATATGAGTGAAACAGGCGGGCCGAGAGAACACGGGCCACACAACCCTGAAGAACGCGAGACAACACTTCCAAAAAGATGGGCGGCTGTTTCTATTCCGAGAGAAGACATGCGCTGGTTCAGAGACAATGCACAGACGGCCGCACGAACAGATACCGGCGCACGACTTATTGAGACAAAATTCATGGCGCAGGATGCGCTCATACCGCAAGGTCGTGAAACCGGCTTAAAGGGCGGAGGCGACGCAGTATTATATGTCCCGGAGCTTGGTCTTTACGCTGTATTTGATGGCATATCAACACAAACAGACACAGACGTCGGGATTCAAATGGCACAAGAGATAATAACTCGTGAGATACGTTCGCTCCCACTCGAGGAAACCGATCCGGACGTAATACGAATAGCGGTGGAGCAGGCGGTTCAAGTGGCAGAACAAGCACTCAGAGAAGAAGCCAGGCGGCGAGAAGCTGCCGGCGAAAATCCTCTTGGCAGGAGCACCATTGCGCTTGCCCTCGTGCGCAACGATAATCTCTTTTACACCGGTAAAGGTGACAGCCCTGTCCGTCTATTTCGACCACATGCTGCGGAAGGACAGCGGCTCAAACGTCTCACCACTTACCAAGATCTTACAAATAAACTATTTTCAGGCGCTCCTGACGTGGTAACAAAAATTCAGGACATTTTCGACGGTATACACTCGCGAGATGAGATTCCACCGGATATTACTATCCCGAGACCATCTGTCACATTATTAGAGGAGGCTCGAGCTTCTGCTCAACGGAGTGGCCAAAGACAGGCTGAAGCGGCAATAGGAAATATATTACAAATAGTAGCCGCAAATGGAGACCCCCTCCCCCCAAGAGAAAGCGCATTTGTTATCTGGCAACTGACTCAAGCACGAGCAACTATTCACGGAGCTCTGGGCTCAGGGAAGACCGCCGTTGGGGTTGAAAGAATCGGACCGGATGATGTTGTTGTTTTGGAATCAGACGCATTTGCGACGCTCACCACTGCAGAAAACGAGGAGCTGCTGGAAACCGAAGACCAGCCTCGCTCGTTTATCTCAGCTTCAGTGCGAAAGGTTGTACAACAGTTGGCTGCGGGTGACTGGCGCGGTCGAGGCGATGACACAACTCGTGAAGTAATCAAACGTCGCACAGCAATCGACGCTCTTCTTGACTATACAACGCAAATTACTGCTCTGACGACTAAACTATCGCCGCTGCCAAACACATTCGATCCGATTCAGCACCTTCGGACGATAGAAGATAACAGACAAACCCGCCCATACGAAGCAGTGCGTGCGGCTCGTATTCTATTAGACGAACTTTTAGTTCTTAAAAAAGGCAGCGTAGAAAAAAGTGATCCGATAGAGACCTATCGCCAAATCACGGAAACTATGACTCGTGAAGGGTGGCGTGGCATTAGTAGCGCCATTGCAGAGCGGCCACGTTCGCTCCCAACTGATGGATTTGCTGTTGTTGCCTGTATTGATAACCCAACGGACGTAGGTGACTCACAGCTTTACTTTTTTCGAAGAGCAGCCACTCTCGTGGGTCTTCCCACGCAACTTCCGCAGCTTCCTGCTGATACAGTTGCAACTCTTTCAGGTTATGCTGTCCATGAGAGAATATTTATCGACGCCAGTGCGCGTCAAAATCACCAAACCGAAACAGTGCCTCTT
This sequence comes from Candidatus Magasanikbacteria bacterium RIFCSPHIGHO2_02_FULL_47_14, assembly GCA_001784275.1. Classification (GTDB taxonomy): domain Bacteria; phylum Patescibacteriota; class Patescibacteriia; order Magasanikbacterales; family UBA922; genus MFQB01. The sequence goes on along the minus strand of MFQB01000013.1, from coordinate 14,833 downwards.
GTACTTGAAGGTGACGCCTGGCGAGTCGACCACTCGTCACCAGCCTTCCGCAAATATTTGCCCATATTCCATGAGAATAACTGGTTTCACATTGAGTCAGTTGCACTGGGACAGTGGCTGAAATTTGCTGAAATAGGCGAATACGAAGGAGACTTCGTTGTTGTTCAGCTGGTTCAGCTCGAGGACGGAACACCCTACTACTTTTGCAAACTCACCAATGAGGAGCCGGCACAACTCATCGATATAAAAGGCCAACCCGCAAATAAAGTAAATACTGCCAGTTTTGCGATAACACCGGAAATTATTGAAGATATTCGCGGTGTTGAGCGACCAAGAAACTCTTTAAATCGGGTAGAGCGAGACCCACAAGGTGAGATCCACATTCAGGACCAGGAAGACCGGCAGTATCGAGAGATCCTTCAGCCATTTTTCCGGAATGGTTGGCGTGTCGTATCACCGAATATTGTTCGTGACTGGGAAGCCAACCGGACAAGTCGTTCTTTTTTTGACCCTGCATTTCTCACTGTGGCACATGTGGCTGTGCCTGGATATGGCGAGTACTTCTTTGCGGCAAATGCTCCTACCGTAAATCCCCGCCCGCCCAGACTTCCGGAGGGCACAACAGTGGATATGCGTTTTTACCGACGTTTGCGACAAATATCGTCTGAAAGTGAACTCGTAGGACATTTGGAACCTGTGAGACAGCGGGAAGAACCTTTGGAACCAACAGACCAGGGTTCGACGATGGAATATATCAACCAGAACGAAGAGCGCCGGTTTGAACTGGAGCTGGAGTCACTTTTAAATGATCACTACTCTGCATGGATGAGATGCCCTGAGACTCTGGTACGAAGTTGGGAAAGTACTCACAGAACCTCGTTCAATTATAACGAGCTCAGGCAACGTGGTGTTCCGCTCCAGCGCCTTACAATTTTGGCCGTTGAAAATCCACACGATCCGGATAACCCACTCTTTTTCGTATCATTTCGTGCACATACAGAAGATTTGGGCCTGCCAACTCATTTAGACGCACGTGCTACAGCATATCAGATTGAACATGAAGAAAATACGGGTTTAATTACATTGATCCCAGAAGAGACATTCGTTTCGCGAGCCCAAGCTCAGGATATAGAAAACATTCCTCCGGGCCGTGTCTCCAGAGAAACTCCACCGATCCGTGAGCGAGAATATGTGCCACCTCCTCATATACCCACCGAGTCCGGGCCTTTAGCGCCTGAACCACCCACACCACCACAAGAACCAAAAAAATCCTTTTTCCGCAGCAAGTGGGGCCGACGTATTTCACGTGGTTTAAGTGTAGTTGCCGGAGTCCTGGGACTCAACGCAGAACGAGGAGATGCCGGGTCATTTGAGTCCCCAACAAAGCCGCAAGCGGTTATAGAAGACGTGTATACCCCTTCTGAGGAAGACGCCGGCTATCCTGCCGACTCCGCGGTGTCAGATGCTTTGCCAACACAGCCGGACGCGGCTCGTGAGATCTCGCAACCAGAACCATATACGCCGGAACCTCCGGAACAAGAGGCGCTTCCCGAACAGCCGCAAGAAAAACAAAAAACCGCGGAAATAGAGGAGTTAAAGCATAATATTGTCACGGTTCTTCCTTTTGAACCTGGAATTCAAGTTGCTGTCACTCGTGCGCTGAAAGAACAAGGGATACCACAAGGCGTTGCGCTTAAAACCGTGCATGAGGCTGCACGTTTCCGCCACGACACAAAAAACGCACTCTCGAATCGCGTCTTTGCCGGTGACAAGATTCACTTTGCATCATATATTGAGAACGGTCAGCTCAAAATTCGGATTGGTGATGTTGACCATATTGAACACCCCGAAGCAAAATCCGGTCCGTCACCTGAGATTAAAAAAGAATGGCACGATGGAGAGACTTTCCATATTGGTTCCGGAAGTCAGTTGCGGGAGTTCACTGTTGGCGACTCTGTTTACTATACTCCCAAGAGTGGCGTGCAATCTGAGTACGTTGTTCTGAGTCCGTCATTGGATAAAGA
>MFQB01000013.1:12604-12776 GCA_001784275.1 Candidatus Magasanikbacteria bacterium RIFCSPHIGHO2_02_FULL_47_14 | reverse complement strand
AAAACAATTTGCCCTCACACGTACCGCTGCAGAGCGAGTGGTGAAAAAGAACGACCTCGATACGACCTACACAGAAGACTGGATGGCTGTCGCTGACGAAGAAGAACAGGCCCACGTCGATGCAAAGGGGAACACGCTCCTTGGCAAACGGCGTGTCATATTCACATCTCCT
>MFQB01000013.1:553-12529 GCA_001784275.1 Candidatus Magasanikbacteria bacterium RIFCSPHIGHO2_02_FULL_47_14 | reverse complement strand
AACCGCTTGTGCACCTGTCCCGATCGCAATCGGGACGCCCCGCTAGGCGGGACAAAAAGGGGCACAAATAGGTGAGACGGGGTACGCGGGTGTTTTATTATTTGCATTATTTTTTCTCCTGTATCTCTCGCAGCACTTGGTCGACAAATTCTTCTCGACTCATCTTTGCTTGCTCTTCTTTACCACGTATACGAACCATCAATGGCTCCCCCGCCATCTCTTTGTCACCAAAGACAATAATATACGGGATCTTTTGCGTTGCAGCCTTGCGAATTTTATTTCCGACCGTCTCCGCTGTCTCATCCACCTCAACACGAACGCCAACAGAACGGAGTTTTTCAGCAAACTCTACAGCATTCTGAAGATGTTTCTCGACAGAGACCGGGAGAATACCGATTTGAACCGGTGAAAGCCACACAGGAAATGCACCTGCATGATGTTCAATGAGAATCGAGAAAAATCGTTCAATCGAACCCATAATCGCGGCATGGATCATGACAATACGCTCGTGTTTCCCTTGTTCGTCAACACAGACAAGGTCAAATCGTTCAGGCAAGTTAATGTCAAGCTGAATTGTGGCAACCTGCCACCTACGACCAATGGAGTCTACGGCCATAAAATCTATTTTTGGACCATAAAACGCTGCCTCGCCTTTTTCTTCTTTACAGACAACTCCTCTCTCCTGCGCAAGTTTCCGTAACTGATCTTCGGCCTCTTGCCATATTTCTGGCGTTCCCAGGTACTTTTCAAAGTGGTCCGGATCATGAAGAGACAGACGCACAGATAACTCACCGAATCCTACCGCCCGGTAAAACGTATCAATAATGTCCCAGACCGCAAGAAACTCTTCTTTCACTTGGGACCTTCGGCAAAATACATGCGCGTCGTCTTGGGTGAATGAACGCACCCGAGAAAGTCCGTGCAGCTCGCCTGTCTGCTCATCGCGATAACACATCGTGGTGTTTGCATATCGTTGTGGCATCTCGCGGTAACTCCACAGCTTTCTTGCATAAATTTGCGTGTGATGTGGGCAGTTCATCGGTTTCATTGCAAACTCATGGCCTTCGCGTGTCTTAATCTTAAACAACTCTTCAGAAAACTTTGCCCAGTGTCCGCTGGTTTCGTATAGCTCTTTCTTTGTAATATGCGGTATCTCAACGCGCATATACCCACGCTCTCTGCGCAGCTCCCATACAAACTCATCGAGAGCAAGACGAAGCAACGTACCCCGCGGGGTCCACAACGGAAGCCCGGGCCCAACCAAATCTGAAAAAGTAAACAGGTCCAGTTCTTTGCCCAGTTTTCTGTGATCCCGTTTCTTTGCCTCTTCAAGCATGGTCAAGTGCGCCTTCAACTCTTCCTGTGTCGGAAAGCAAGTTCCATAAATACGCGTCAGCATTTTATTTTTTTCGTTTCCTCGCCAATAGGCCCCTGCTATGGAAAGCAATTTAAAATGTTTTATATCTTTTGGAGACTCACTGTGTCCACCTTTACACAAATCCAGAAAGTCGCCTTGTTTTGTCTCGGTAATTGTCTTTCCTTGAACGGCAAACTCCTCAATCAGCTCTCGTTTGTATGGATTCCAGGCAAAATCTTCGCGCGCCTTTTCCACAGGCACTTCTCGGATTTCAAAAGAGTCCCATGTCTTCAACACCTCCCGCATCTTCTCTTCGATTTTAGGTAGGTCATTTTCAGAAATTTTTACATCTCCCAAATCGAAGTCTTGATAAAATCCATTCTCTACGGCAGGGCCAATTGCATTCTTCGCCTCTGGCCATAGTTGGAGTACGGAAAATGCCAACAAATGCGCACACGAGTGCCGAAGATGATCCACATGTTCATTCTGTTTCATATACGTAAGACAAAAATAAAACCCCGATATGCCACCTCGCCTGCCTGGCGGGACAACATATCGGGGTCCTTGAAATATATGTAAGGACGGTTCCACCCGATTATTTCACTCATTCAAAACTATGATACATGCCCCGCACGGCGGGGACTCTAGCAGTGGTGCCTACGTGTTTCTCTTCAGAAGAGCTCTCAGTCACGACTCTTCCTTCCTGTGAGCGAGTATCATGCAGGGCTGGTTGCTATATGACGTATCTCAAAGAGCAATGTGACTGTACCTGATTCCTGAAACGCTGTCAACCTACTCAACTTCTTTCACGACTACGGTCACATGGTCGTGGATATGTGGGACGGTCTGAATCCAAGCCGGACTGAACTTTATATCGACGGTCTGAACATGATCAAGCGACAAGAGGTAGCGGCGTACCTCGTCCTTTGTCTTTCCAAAAAAGATACTTTTTTCAATTTGTTTGCTCTCAGACGATAGTACAACCACCCCGTCTGCGAAAACCCGAAGTGTCGCTGTATGTTTGTCCGGTTGATACTCAAGAAACGAAACCGACGGTTCACCGCCTCCTGCTCGGACGATCTCCGCATCTGATATCACCCGCTTTTCCAACTGTGTGTCTGCCCAGGTGCGAACATCTTCTTTTTTATAAAAAACACCAACGACAGTCCCGGTACCACGCAGCGTAAACCCGGATGTCTCTTTTCCAACTTCTCCCTCCACTTCCACTTGCACCTCAGAAGAGCTGAATACAGCGTCGTAATCCTTGTGCTGATCTTGGAGCGCCTTTTGACCTTCTTGAACTACTGCTGCCTGGAACTCCTTTTTTGCGCGTTCCACATCTGCGTCACTCAAAATTCCAATTGTCTTTACCCCGCCTGACATTGGCGTATCACTGGTGGCATAAATCACCTTTTGTTTCTCTTCATTCAACCCGGGGACAGTGAACCGACTTGGGCCAATACTTCCCTTTTCTCCTTCTTCATCAGCATATACCTCAACGTTCTCTACCGTCCCTTTTGCAGGCACAGTCACCGAACTTTTAATCCGAAATAATGCTCCATCTGCAGTTAATAAACGAGTGGTTGCTACCAGGGGCTGGCTGACTCCGGAGTCGTTGTGCATTGTAACGACACCGGTGGCAATGCCCGGCTCGTTACGAGACCCTGTCGGTTGATAAGACCGTTCCAGTTGCACTGTGGTTGTGGCAACAATACCTGCAATATCTGCGCTGTTCTTATCAGCGCCAATCTGTACGTCTGCGGTGACATCAACCGGAGATGGCTTGGTCATGATATTGATCGTCGCACGTTTTGACGACATAAGTACCACTACTGTCAGTAAGCCAATGGTCAAAAATAAAAAAGTCAGTGCGATAAACTTATAAAATCGCACCGGTTGCTCTGAAGGCAAGGTCGTTTGCTTTCTTCGAGAGACCATACATGATGAAGAGATAACAAATAAGATTCTGGTATTATACCACTATTCAGTCACTCGGAACACCTCTTCCAGTGAGGTGATGCCGCTCAGTGCTTTTAACACACCATCTTGAACCATCGTTAGTGTCTGCTGTTCCCGTCCCAGCCGTCGCATCTCATATTCCGCTACTTTGTCGGCCAAAATTTCTTTTTCTACGGACTCGTCAACCACAAATACTTCATATAGACCGACCTGGCCTTTATAGCCAAGTCCGTTGCAAACACTGCACCCGCCAGGCCCGTACCACACTGCATTGTCCAAGGAAGTTTCTGTCTTTTCTATCTCAGGCAACTCGGTAAACACCTCTCTCACGCGTATCTCCACTTGAGGTGAGGGCGCTGTCTCTTTTTTACACTCCTGACAGAGACGGCGAACCAATCGCTGGCCTAAGATGCAGTTCAAAGCTGGCGCCAGCAAAAATGGCTGTACTCCCATGGAGAGAAACCGCGGAACAGCGCCAAACGCATCGTTGGTATGCAATGTTGAGAGAATCAAGTGCCCGGTCAATGCTGCCTGAATTGCGATCTCTGCAGTCTCAAGGTCACGGATTTCTCCGACCATGGCAATATCCGGATCCTGACGCAGCAAAGAGCGGAGTCCCTTTGCAAACGTATACCCATGGCTTGGATCAATCTGACTTTGATTGGCGCCTTCCATTTTGTACTCCACCGGATCTTCCAATGTAATAATCTTTACGTCTGACTGATTCAAAATCTGCATGATGGCATACAGTGTTGTGGTTTTACCACTGCCTGTCGGACCGGTCGTAATGATCATACCATTCGGTCGTTTGACCTCCCGCTCCAGAGCCTCATATGCTCGTCCGGTCAACCCAAGCCGGTCCAAGGTCAACATCTCTCGATTCTGCGCCAGTAACCGCATGACAATACTTTCTCCGTACACTGTTGGAATGGTTGAAACACGTACATCAACGTCTCCGTCAGGCAGTCGAATCGTGAACCGCCCGTCCTGCGGCTTGTCTGTCACATTGATCTTCAAAGAAGAAACCAACTTCAGCCGTGAGATCAGCTTGTGATATTGTTCTCGCGGTAACAACGCCGCATCGTGCAACATACCATCCACACGAAAACGGACTACAACACCGCTTTCCTCTGCTTCAATATGAACATCGGAAGACTCAAGTTTGAGCGCTGCACCCAGCACAAACGTCACCAAGTCAGTCATTTTTTCTGAACTCACCAGCTCCTGAAACGAATCAAGGTCAGAAACATCGCTGCCAGCCCGTTCCAGGTCCTCTGCGTGAATTTCAATATCTTTCGTAATTGGTTTCACTACCGGAAGCGTTGCATACAATTTCAGAACATGGCTCAAACTCTGTTCTGAAATAATATACAACGCACCGTGCGCATGGTTCCGCTCTTCCAAGACGTGCACAATCTCCTCTACCTGCGGATCAGTAGGGTCGACAGCGCCGATCCGGACCTCATCCTGCGTAGCCAAAAAACAAACCACACGTATGCGTTCCGCATCTTCTTTTGCAATTTGTCGAAGTGCCTGATGGCTCACCGGAAACTTTTCGAGACTGATATACGGCAGCCCTGCAATCCCTGCAAAACGCTCTGTTTCCCTTTCGCGCTCCTTTATCCCCACCGCTTTCATCTTATCTGCAAATTTTTTCTCTACCCCAGGCGCCGCAACGTGCAACTGTGGATCTTGCGCAGTCTTCTTTTGTGAATGTGGCTTCGTCAGATCACTAATGGAGGGGAAGTCAGACATGACGAAAAAGGTGAACCAGCCGGCTTCGGATGCCTTCTTTATGCATCTTCATAAACAAATATGTCCAAACCGATGTCGTAAAGGTCGTGAGAAGCGTTCCAAGGAAGATGACAAATGTCACAAAAATTGCAGAGGCAACCAGCAGCCCGATCGACCAGAAAATCGGCCCACCGACAAACAAACCAAAAAACCATACGACAGCCAGTTCAAGAACAAAAAATACCATACCGACACCAACGATCGCGCCGGCGATCAGATTTGCCAAAAAAAGAATAAACCCGATCTCCAAAGAAACGAGCCAATGGTTAATAAACAAGCGCCAAGAGGCTCGCAACGCTTCGCTGACCCCATACTCTTCAATCACAACATACGCCGCTGAGTACAGAAAGATAAAAGAGAGAATGACTGCGAACAAACCGCCAAGAAGAAATAGGAAAGAAAACAGTACATGGTCGACCCGACTGGTTGTGGTGACAGCGACAAATAATCCAAAGCCGACGACGGTCACCAGTGCCCACAGCACAACTCTTTTCAATATCTGGAGAAAAAACAGGCGACCGAAGTGCCGGCGACCTTCTTTCCAGGCATTCTCAGTGTTGATATGACCTTTGTGCGGGCGCTTAATAAATGTTGAGATTCCTGAAATCAATGCTCCTTGAGAAGCCGTGGCAACAAACACCAGCATAAAAAAGGCTGCGAGAAAAAAAATACCGAGCCAGGTTAGCCACAACCACTGATCGGCTGACAACTCCATGTCCACAAACCCTTGCCCCACTATTTTCAGCAATCTCGGGGTCTGAAACAAAAGTGGATATGCCACATATTGTTTTGTCACGACGAAAAATTTAACGATAAAATCGGTCAGTCCGACCTGGCCTAGAAATGTGGCAAAAAAACCGAGCAGCCATAACTGTTTGTGACGCCAAACGAGTTGCAAACCATGCGCCAACGCTTGGCGATATGTTGGTTCTGTCATAAGAATAAAGGAAGTTTCCTATAGTATACCATATAGCTCAACGGAACAATATACGTTACAATACCAAGTGATAAAAACAGCTTCCATGGGCAAGTATCTCTCGTGCATGACAATGAACATGAAGCGGAACCTCATTTTCCGAGGCCGAGTTATTATTTGGATTTTGGTGGATACGGTGACAATTACTATCATGCCATTTCTGTGGCTTGGCATTTACGGTGAAAGACAGATGCTTGCCGGGATGAGCCGGGCAGATTTGGTGACGTACTACATCATTATTTTAATGATTGGCCTTTTGGCGACCTCCCATGTTGGCGGATACATGAAACTCGATATTCAGCGAGGCGTCTTGAATCAGTTTTTAATCAAACCCATTTCTTACCTCCTCTACTTTCAGTGGCGAGAAATGGGATTCCGAGTCTTGTCCGGAGTGGTCGCCATTACGTTATTCACCGCTCTCCATCTTGCAGTACCTGAGTATGTACTGCTCCCGGCTTCTTGGACGCATTTTGCCGCTTTTTTATTCTTCCTCGTCTGCGCCCGTCTGATCTCCTACTCACTCCAAGCGGTAATCGGGCTTGGAACATTTTGGCTTGGTGAGATCACAGGACTCGCACAACTTCGATTTTTACTGGAAAAAACATTTGGCGGCGAGTTTGCTCCACTCACTTTTTTCCCGGCGATACTCCAACGAATCGCATTTGTGCTTCCTTTCCAGTATCTTTATTTTATTCCGGCTCAGGTCTATCTTGGACGAATATCAGGGATGGAGCTCCTGACACAAGGTTTAGCTGCTGTCGGATGGGCGCTTTGCTTTGTTCTGACTATTCACTGGATGTGGAAAAGAGGAGTTCGGCACTATGAAGGAGTTGGTGTATGACATACAAAAAATACCTGAGAATCTACTCTATCTTTTTAAAAAATGCGATTTCGTACGAAGCCCAGTACAGAAAAGATACCTGGATACGACTGTGCTTCAGTGTCCTCTGGATGGGCATGACTTTTTTATTTGTCGAGGTACTTTTTACCCACACTGAGTCGATTGGCGGGTGGACAAAAGAACACTTATATACATTGACATTTTTTTGGATTTTTGTTGATGAGTTGACCGTGACCTTGTTCCAAAAAACAACTGAAATCCCCAGCCTTGTAACGGATGGCACACTTGATTTTTACTTCACAAAACCCGTAAGTGCCCTTTTTCTTGTTACTACTGAAAGAATCAGCGTCAGAGGGGTGTGGCGCCTTGTCATAGAGTTGGCTTTGTTTGTGTTTTTTTGGGCGCACTTCGACTTTTCTCCAACAGCAACACAGGCGGGTCTTGCAATCTTGCTTTTGCTTGCCGGGTTGGTTGTGTCGTATTCGGTTCGGTTGTTATTAAATACGCTCAGCTTTTGGTTTTACCGCATAGATAATATCAACGACCTCTGGATCTCATTTAGTGACGCCGGAAAATACCCGCTTCATATTTTACCAAAGACCCTACGCATTTTATTTTTGTCTTTTGTACCGGTTGCGTTTTCAGCATACATACCTGCCTCGGCTTTTTTTGGACTTGTGGCTTGGTATGGAGTTGCCTACGCATTTTTGTTTAGTGCATTTATTTTCCTTGCGTCGTTGTTATTGTGGAATGTCGCGGTGAAGCGTTATACCAGTGCTTCGAGCTAGATACTTCACTTATCGCCACCTAATTTTGCTTTTAAAGAAGATGAGTATAAGGGAAGGGACGGGGCGAACGCGCGTGTGCGTGTCGCGCCGTCCGTGTGGTTGAAAAAGAGCGGGTCGGCCCGGGTCAGCAGGCGACCATCAACCGGCGGCGATCACGCCGAGGGTCTTGAGGACGCCGGTGAGGATCCCGCCGATTCCTTCGCCGACGATGCAGGCGATGGCGATCGTGTTCAGCGTCATCTCGCGCACCTTGAGGAAGCGTCCGAGGACGTACCACATCAGCACGCCACCCGCGAAGAAACCGATGTCGTAGACGACCGGCAAAATGAGCCCGATGCCGAGGCCAATCGAGCACGGCAGGAACCGGCGGACCTTCGGCCGCATCTCGCCGAGCGCCCACAGCACGCCGACCGTTCCGGCGACGTACATGGACTCGAGGGCGAACGGCGGGAGCTGCTTGTTGCTCTCCGGGTCGAAGAGCAAACCCATGGTCGCCCAGATCTTGGCCACCGGGGCCGCGAGATCGCCGCCCTCGAGCTTGAGCGACATGTTGGTGTTGATGAGATGAAACACCCAGGCCGCGACAAAGGCACACGGGACGACGGTCAAGGCCTGGGTCCAGAACTGCCAGGAGGCCCGGACCTTGTACCAGAAGCCGTAGGCCATATCGGCCGTGAGATTGCCCGCCTGAGCGCCACTCCCGGCGACCATGCCGGCGCCGGCGAGATTGGTCGACACGCTCGATCCGCCGAGCACGGCCGCCACGCCCTGAAGCAAAATGCCCATGACACGCGCCGGGTTGAAGGCGGTCTGCGCCGCGGCCCGCGTAGCGATGAGGTTCAGGACGAGGCCACCGACGGCGATCATGCCGACCAAGACCAGAAGCGTGAGCTCGAAGTAGAAGTACAGCGCCAGGCTGGAGAAGCCGACACCGACGACGGTGAACAGAACGACTCCCCACTTGGACATGATCGGGGTGTCGTCCGTGCCGCCACTGACATGGGCCAGCGACATGATCGCCTGCGCGATCACCTTCCAGTGCAGAAGGAGGTTGGTCATGCCCGAGGCGACGAGAAACGCGATCCCGGGCCAGACGAACTTCTGGGGAGCCGCCGGGGTCTCCAGGTGCGGCGCCATGAGCAGAAGGACCACGGCGCCGGCCAGGAAGCCGACCGCGCTGCGGAAGCCCATCAGGTAGGCGCCGCCGATCAGAAACGGCGACAGAGCGACGCCCAGGCCATAGGCGGCGAGCCCGGCCACCGGGAACATGATCGCGTCCGGGACCAACCCAAAACCATCGGTGTTCGAGACGACGTAGCCGATCGCGAGCGTGATGAAGATGCCCAGATACCAGGCCTGCTTGGGGTCACCGTGCACGACGAGGGCATCGATGACGCCCTTCACAGCCTTCGAACCCACCCACGGCAGGCGCTGGTCCTCGGGCAGCTCGGCGTCCTTGACGATGAGGATCTGCCGCAGGAGGATGACGGCCGCGAGGCCGATGACGCTCGTCACCACGCCGAACAGGGTCATCTCGAAGATCGTGTACGGGACGCCCACCATGGCTTTCGCGGCGAAGAAGTTCGCGATGAAGCCGAGCGAACCCCCGGCCGACCCCATCGTGGCGACGATGACCATCTCGGCGACCGTGATCTTATTTCGCGACCACACGAAGGCGGCGAAGAAGAACAGGGCCGCGATCGCCGGCCCCTCCTCCATGATGCCGAAGCTGAGCGTGAGGTAGCTGTTGACGGCGCAGAGGATCATGGCCAGGATCGCCCCGGCGATGAACGCACGCGCGGTCAGGCGATGGACGACTGCCGGCTCTACAGAGACCACGGGGACGACGGCGAGGATGGGCTTCGGTGCCATGTTCCGGTACTCCGGTCTTGAAACACTGGTTATAAAAAGAGCGATCCGCCCCCTGGCGGACCCTCCGAGTTACCGGCAACATCTTTGCACAATTATATTGTGATGTCAACCAAATAATATGCTAAAATAAAGGAACTTCTATGTCGCTTATCGAGGTCAACAACCTCTCCAAAACCTACGAATACTACAAAAAACAGCCCGGCCTTTGGAACTCTGTCAAAAGTCTGTTTCATCGTGAAAAACTTTTTACCGAGGCGGTAAAGGATGTTTCCTTTTCTATTGAGGAAGGTGAAATTGTGGGGTTCCTTGGCCCCAACGGCGCCGGAAAAACAACAACACTCAAGATGCTCTCCGGAATCCTCTATCCCACGAGTGGCGAAGCGAGTGTGCTCGGTTTCACGCCATGGAAACGACAAAAAGAATTCCAGACGCAATTCGCCCTGGTGATGGGCCAAAAAAATCAACTCTGGTGGGACCTCCCGGCCATGGAAAGTTTTTTGTTAAATAAAGAAATCTACGAAATACCTGACGCAGAATTCAAACAAACTCTTGAAGAGCTTTCTGACTTGCTGGATATCAGCGACATTCTCGATATTCCGGTTCGCAAACTTTCACTCGGCCAACGGATGAAGGCAGAGCTAATAGCCGCCTTAATTCACTCGCCCAAGATCCTCTTTCTCGATGAACCAACCATTGGCCTGGACGTGGTGTCACAAAACAACATCCGAGAGTTTTTACGAAGGTACAACAAAGAAAAAAAGACAACGATTATTTTGACTTCGCACTACATGGACGACGTGGAAGCACTCTGCGAGCGAGTCATTATTATTAACCACGGATCTTTGATGTATGACGGCGGGCTCCGGACACTTGTGGAAAAATATATTGATACAAAACAACTCGAGGTAACCTTTACCGAAGATGTTTCTGAGTCTGACTTTTCTCAGTTAGGAACTTTAAAAGAGTATGGCGCTCGTCGCATTGTGTTACACGCGCCCCGGAAAAACATCAAAGAGACCGCCTCCACTATCCTGACAAAATTTGCTGTTGATGATATACTTATTAATGAGCCTGAGATAGAAGAAATCATTCGAAAAGTATTTCAAGAAGCTAAACAAGCCCGTTAGTATGTCTGCCAAAGTCGACTTTAACAAAATGAGAGCCTTTATCTTTTTTGGCTTGATTATATTCTTAGGTATCGTAGTGTTGTACATCATCCGGTATTTTGCCTATCCGATTTTTTGGGCAGCAGTCGTGGCAGTCATGTTCCGACCATTTTACACGTGGCTTGAACGGTATTTAAGACTTCCATCGATCAGTTCAGCGACAACCCTTATCGTTGTCATCATTACGATATTTTTACCGTTGGGCTTGCTCTCGATTCTTGTGGTGAGTGAGTCAGCAAACCTCTATCAAAAAATCTCCGGAGGAGACTTCTTTGGCTCTGTTGAGCATATTACCTTACAGTTGGAAGATGTACCTTTCCTTGGTTCCGCTGTCGACGTGATAAAAGCCGGGTGGCCGAAATATGCTGTGAGTGCAGCACAAACTGTGAGTGTCTTCATGTTTAAACAAGTGACCGCTATCACCCAAAACTCAATTCGCTTCATCTTCATGTCGTTTATCATGTTGTATACACTGTTCTTCTTTTTGAAAGACGGACCAAAGATGTTGCAACGAATCATGCATCTCTCTCCACTCGGGGACAAGTATGAAGGGCTGCTCTACGAACGGTTCACCTCAACTGCACGAGCGACGCTGAAAAGTACGCTAATTCTGGGCAGCATCCAAGGAGCCTTGGGTGGTATACTCTTTTGGATTACCGGGGTTGAAGGCGCTCTCATTTGGGCGATTGTTATGACCTTTGTCGCCATGATACCTGCACTAGGCTCGTTTCTCGTATGGTTACCGATTGGATTAATCATGCTTGCACTTGGAAACTTCTGGCAAGGACTTACAATTTTAATCGTTGGCGCTGTGTTGATCAGTAATATCGATAATCTCTTGCGGCCGATGTTGGTCGGACGAGACACGCAGATGCATCCCCTCTTCGTTTTATTCTCAACACTCGGTGGTATCTTCCTATTCGGTATTTCCGGATTCGTGCTCGGACCGGTGATCATGTCCCTCTTCCTCTCCGTGATTTCAATTTACGATAACTACTATCGAAGTGAGTTGGGACGAAACTAACTGACGCTTTCCAAAAAAGGCCCCGCTAAGCGGGGCCTTTTTTAATATCTTTTCTTCCGCACCCACCTCCTTCCACTGATACACGATAGTCACGTACCACTGGAATTGGGGGTGCGGAAGACGAACTGTGACTGCCCCCATCAGTCATATCCACGCACATGAAGGAGCGTAATCTCGGCGCGTGTGCCAAGACGAAGCG
>MFQB01000013.1:0-408 GCA_001784275.1 Candidatus Magasanikbacteria bacterium RIFCSPHIGHO2_02_FULL_47_14 | reverse complement strand
CCCCAGCCGGTTCCCGAGTTGACGTACAATAGGGTGTCGTCTCGACGGTAGCGCCCAGAGACGTACCCACTTTGCTTCACCCAGGCAAGCGTCCAACCAAACGGAAAGATCTGCCCGCCATGAGTGTGGCCCGCAAGGACGAGATCAACACCATACCGAGCCGCCTCTGTGACTACGCGCGGTTGATGCGCAAGAAGAATCACGGCGTTTGACGGATCTACCTCGTCGAGGGCGAGATCAAGGTTGTAGGTTGAGCTGTCGATGTCGTCGACGCCAGCCAACCAGATCGCCTGCTCGTGCAGCCAGACGGCATCGTTGCGCAGGACGCGCACACCGAGACGGCGAAACTCTTTTGCCCATTCTTCCTGGCCCCAGCGATTCTCGTGATTGCCGAGGACCATATAGGTC
>MFQB01000012.1 GCA_001784275.1 Candidatus Magasanikbacteria bacterium RIFCSPHIGHO2_02_FULL_47_14 | reverse complement strand
TTTATCTTAGCCAAATTTACATAAATTCGAGTCAGAAGACACGAACGGCATACTATATCATAAAATACCAACTTTGTCAACCTCTTGACAGTATAGACCTTTTCTATTATAGTAGACCCACTTTCAACGGAGTAATCCCGTTTTGCCCATCAGAAAGGCACACTCGGGGTGAAAGTCGCCACTCTGGCGCACCGGTTGTGAAGCCCTCGGTTTTACTGCAATCAAATTGCAAACGAGACTTTTCAACGGTGCCCAACGGCACCTTTTTTATTTAGTTAATCATCATAGTGATTCTATGCCAACAATGAATCAGATCCTGCGTAAAGGACGCAAAAGTAAGCCACGGAAGTCCGACCGGCCCGCACTTCAGTTTATGTACGACAGCTTGCACCGCCGCAAGACAACCCTCCGCCGAGGTTCACCATTTAAACGTGGTGTCTGTACCAAGGTGTATACAACCACTCCAAAGAAACCGAACTCAGCGTTACGTAAGGTTGCCAAGGTTCGCTTGTCAAATGGCGTGGAAGTTATTGCCTATATCCCGGGTGAGGGACACAACTTGCAAGAACATTCCATCGTGTTGATTCGCGGTGGTCGTGTGAAAGACTTGCCAGGTGTTCGCTACACGATTGTTCGTGGTGTGTACGATACACAAGGAGTTCAAGCTCGTCGCCGTAGTCGCTCACTGTACGGTGCCAAGAGACCAAAGAGCTAATTTATTCACTATCATATTGTTAATTACTGAATATGCGTGGAAAACGAGCACCTAAACGAGATATTCTTCCTGATCCAAAATATCAGAGTATTCTCTTGGCAAAGTTTGTGAACTACCTCATGGACAGCGGCAAAAAAACGATTGCGCAGGACATTGTCTACGGTGCACTTGAAAATGCTGCAAAGAAAAAAGGCATGGATGAAATTAAGTTGTTTGAAAAAGTGATCGAGACTGTCCGACCTGCGGTTGAAGTTCGCTCACGACGTGTTGGTGGAGCCAACTACCAGGTTCCAATGCCGGTCATGGGGCCACGCGGCAATGCGTTGGCATTCCGCTGGTTGATTGAAGCCGCACGCGGTCGCAAGGGCAGCGCTATGAAAGAGCGTCTTGCTGCAGAATTTTTAGACATCCTCGAAGGAGTCGGTGGCGCCATGAAGAAGAAAGAAGACACACATCGCATGGCTGAATCAAACAAGGCCTTTGCTCACTTTGCGCGACGAGCTTAATAGCTTCTTGCGTATTACTTCACATCTATGCCACGAGAATTTTCACTTGAAAAAACCAGAAATATCGGGATCATGGCCCACATTGATGCTGGAAAAACAACGACCACAGAGCGCATCTTGTTTTACACCGGCAAGAAACACAAGATCGGTGAAGTGCACGAAGGTGCTGCTGAAATGGACTGGATGGAACAAGAAAAAGAGCGCGGTATTACGATTACCAGCGCTGCAACCACTTGTTTTTGGAAGCCGACAGGCTCGTCAGATGGATATCGCATCAACATCATCGATACTCCGGGACACGTTGACTTTACTGCAGAGGTAGAACGTTCACTTCGTGTGTTGGACGGTGCTGTGGCAGTCTTTGATGGTTCACAGGGCGTGGAACCACAGTCAGAAACTGTTTGGCGCCAGGCCGACAAGTACGAAGTGCCACGTGTGTGTTTTGTCAACAAGATGGACAAGATGGGCGCTGATTTTTACATGAGTTTGGAGTCTATTCAAACTCGGTTGTCACCAAAGGCAGTTGCGATTCAGCTCCCGATCGGCCAGGAGAGTTCATTCTCTGGTATTATCGACCTTATCGAACAAAAGGCCTTCAAGTTCGAAGGTGAACATGGTGAAAATATCATTGAGATTCCAATCCCGGAAGACGAAAAAGAACGTGTTGCCGCTCACCGCGGCAAGTTGTTCGAAAAAGTTGCCGAAGCCAACGACCAGATGATGAATAAATATGTAAATGGTGAGGCGTTTTCAATTGACGAGATTCGCGCCGGTATTCGCTCCATGGTGCTTACTGACAGCATCTACCCGGTCATGTGTGGATCAGCCTTGGGTAATATTGGTGTTCAACTCATGCTTGACTCTGTGACCTACTACTTGCCATCACCAATTGATGTCGACAGTATTCAGGGAATGGACCCAGATGACCTTGAGAAAAAAATCGAGATCAAACCACGTGATGATGAACCATTTTCCGGTCTTGCGTTTAAGATTGCGACCGACCCATTCGTGGGTAAGCTGGTCTTCTTCCGTGTGTACTCCGGTGTTGTTCAAGCCGGAACCTACGTCATCAACACAACGACCGGTGAAAAAGAGCGTCTCGGTCGTATCGTACGTATGCACGCCAATCACCGTGAAGACGTGACAGAGGTCTTTGCCGGAGAAATTGCTGCTGCTGTCGGTTTGAAGGGAACAAAAACCGGTGACACACTCTGTGCTGAAAACCGACCAGTATTGCTCGAGAACATTACCTTCCCAGAGCCGGTCATTTCTGTTGCTATCGAACCAAAAACGAAACAAGATCAGGAAAAGATGGGCTTGGCATTGCAAAAGTTGGCAGAAGAAGACCCAACATTTAAGGTCCACTCCGATCAAGAGACACTCCAGACCATTATCTCCGGTATGGGTGAGTTACATCTCGACATCATTGTCGATCGTATGAAGCGTGAGTTCAAAGTGGAAGCCAATGTTGGTGCTCCACAAGTTGCCTACCGGGAAACTATTCGTGGTAGTGCCGAAGCAGAGGGAAAGTACATCAAGCAGACCGGTGGTCGTGGGCAGTATGGACACTGCTGGTTGCGCATTGAACCCTTGCCAGCCGGTGGCCCACGGTTTGAGTTCGTTGACGATATCAAGGGCGGCATCATTCCTCGCGAGTATGTTCCTGCCATTGAAAAGGGTGTCAAAGAGTGTATGAACCGTGGTATTGTCGCAGGATATCCGATGGAAAATATCAAAGCCTCTGTCTTTGACGGAAGTTACCACGAAGTTGACTCTTCAGAAATCGCCTTCAAGATGGCAGGAAGTATGGCATTTACTGACGCTGTAAAGAGGGCGCACCCGGTTATTCTCGAACCAATCATGGCTGTTGAGGTCTTAACCCCGGAGCAATATATGGGTGATGTGATCGGTGACTTGAACTCAAAACGTGGTCAGATTGAAGAGATGACCGAGCGTGGCACTGCAAAAGTTATACGTGCCAAAGTCCCGCTTGCTACGATGTTTGGGTACGTCGGCAACCTTCGTTCGATGAGTTCGGGTCGCGCCAGCTACTCGATGGAGTTCAGCCACTACGCTGAGGTTCCAAAGAACGTGGAACAACAGATTGTTGAAGGTAAGAAGTAGTTTATTTATAAAAAGAGGTCCTTGAGAGAGGACCTCTTTTTTAATACATGCCCTGACGAATCTATGCACTACCTGCAGTCTTTGCAGACTGCTATAAAACAGCTTGCTCTTTCGATCCGAGCATGTTACGCTAATGGTGGTTTGTTCTCTATGGAATCCTCACAGGACATTTTTTTTGTTTCTGTTCTCATTCCTATTTGTAATGAAGCAGAAAATTTGAAACAACTGCACGAAGAAATTCTTTACGTTTGCCGCGGGCTTAAGCGCCAGTTTGAGATTATTTTTATCAACGACGGGAGTACAGACACAAGTCTGTCCGTTATGAAAACACTCACACCGTTGACGATTATTAATTTTCAGAAAAATTTTGGTCAAACGGCAGCTATAGATGCAGGGATTAAAGCCGCAAAAGGAGAGGTGGTTGTAATCATGGATGGAGACCTCCAGAATGATCCAAAGGATATTCCGGCCCTCCTGTCAGAACTTGGTAAGGGATTTGACGTAATCTCTGGGTGGAGAAAACAAAGAAAAGACTCCCTGAGTAAAAGATTTGTTTCCCGTGTCGCAAATGGACTGAGAAAATTTCTCATCGACGACGGCATCCACGACAGCGGCTGTTCCTTAAAGGCATACCGACGGCACTGTTTTGAAACCATTGATTTGTTTGGAGAAATGCATCGGTTCATTCCCGCGGTGCTTAAATTAAAAGGATTTCGAATTGGAGAGGTGGAAGTTACACATCGTCCAAGGGTGCATGGGATGTCAAAATATGGATGGAAGCGAACCGTCAAGGGGTTTTTAGATATGATATCAGTGTGGTTTTGGAAAAAGTTCGCGAATCGCCCGCTTCATCTATTCGGTGGGGTTGGCCTTATGTTGGTGTTTTTTTCATGCCTTGTTGCGCTTGTGGTTGTTTACAGAAAATTTTTTTTAGCGATTGACCTATCGGAAACTGTTCTTACAGAGATGGCAATGTTTGGTTTCCTGGGCGGTATTCAGTTTCTGGTTTTTGGTCTGTTGGCTGACATCTTGTCAAAAACATATTATGCCTCTTCGAGAGATCGCTCGTACGTTATACGCGAAGTGATACATCAACTGCACGATACGTCAGTTCCTAAGCGGTAACTATGGCAAAGATGGATCAGCATACTCGATTGCGCATACTTCTCCTTAGTTACGAGTTTCCTCCACTTGGAGGTGGGGCTGCAAACGCAGTGGACTATTTGGTACGTTCTCTGACTCAGATACACGGTTCTCGCGTGATGATTGACGTTATCACTGGGTCGCCGGGTTCTAAGGACGTGGTTCGATTGTCTGACTCAGCGGTCATGTACCGCCTTGATATTGGAAAAAACGAGGTTCATCTTCAACACCAGAGACATCAAGACGTATTACGTTATGCTGTCCAGGCGTATTTTTTTTCAAAAAAAATGATGCAGGCACAGCAATATGACTTGGTGCACGCGTTTATGGGAATTCCCGGTGGGATAGTTGCCTCTTTTTTGGAACCACCATACGTGATAAGTCTGCGAGGGAGTGATGTGCCATACCACAATCCCAGCTATCGATACATGTACGCCGTCATGAAGTCTCTTATTTATCGAAGTTGGAAGAAAGCAGGCGCAGTAGTTGTGAATAGTGATGACCTCCAAAATGAGGCAGAGCATTTTTTGCGTAGGGACTATGCGGTTATACCAAATGGAGTTGATATAAACAAATTCAGTGTCAACACAAAGAGAAGTTCTGTTTTTCGTGTGTTATTTGTTGGGCGATTGCATCGTATTAAGAACATTCCATTGCTGCTCCGGTCATTTAAAAAGTTTTCTCAACGTATTTCAAGCAAACCGGTCGAATTGGTCCTCATCGGAGACGGACCTGAGCGCAGACAGCTCGTTTCGTATTGTAAAGAATTGAATATTCAAGATACGGTGGTCTTTTCACCACATGTACCTCATCACGAACTCCCTTCGTCTTATCAGCATGCGTCGGTATTTGTATTGGTGTCGGAACGAGAGGGCATGAGTAACACCCTCTTAGAGGCAATGGCAAGCGGACTTCCGGTTATCACAACGAAAACTGGTGGAAGTGATATGTTGGTCAAGAGCAACGGGTATGTTGTAGACCCAAACGAAGAGGATATTTCAGAAGCCTTGTATCAAGTATATATTAACCCTGACCGGCAAAAAGAGATGGGCGTGTACAGCCGGAGTATTGCGGAACGCTTTCACTGGGAGAACATGGCCGACCAGTATTTTCAGTTATATCAGCGTTTATGTGTGGTATAAACGGATTTGTCTCACTGAAAAATCAGCCTGTTAGTCAGACTGATATAGAGAAGATGAATCAGGCCATTAACTATCGCGGTCCGGATGATCGAGGTATTTTTATAGACAGGAACGTCGGCTTGGGCCATCTACGTCTTGCCATTTTGGACCTTTCACAAAGTGGCCATCAGCCTATGATATATACCCACCAAGGTAGGACGGCTGTCATTACCTTTAATGGGGAGGTGTATAACTTTTTTGAAATTCGTTCTGAACTGGAACAAAAGGGCTATGTGTTTGATTCACAAACAGATACTGAAGTACTGGCCGCTGCGTACTTGGAGTATGGCACAGAATGCCTTAGCAAATTTAATGGGATGTTTGCTTTTGTGATATATGATAAAGAGGAGAGCATCCTTTTCGGGGCACGAGATCGGTTCGGCAAGAAGCCATTAAAGTATTATTTCGACGGCGATCGATTTATTTTCAGTTCCGAATTAAAGGCAATTCTTACACATGCCATTCCACGTCAGGTCGACGGAAAAGCGATTTATGATTTTTTAACACTTCAATACGTTCCTGCTCCGCGGACCGGTTTTGTGCATATTCAGAAGTTGGAGCAGGGACATTACTTCACTTTATCTCTTAAAGACGGTCGTTTCACAAAACAAAAATATTTTTCTTTGAACTACATACCAAGGTATGACCGTAGTCAATCGGAGTGGGAAACGTATGTCCTCGAGGAAATAGATCGTGCAGTATCACTTCGAATGATTAGCGACGTCCCGATTGGCGTTTTTCTCTCAGGAGGTATTGACAGCAGCGCTGTTGTCGCGTCTATGAGTCAGTTTACTGACAAAGTAAAAACTTTTTCTATTCGTTTTGGAGAAAAAGAATTTGACGAAGGCGTCTATGCACAACAAGTTTCTGCACTATATCAGACCGAACACCACGAGTGTCGCGTGGGGCCACAGGACCTCCTCGCTCATATTGAAAATCTTTTTGTTCACTACGAAGAGCCATATGCGGATAGTTCACAGCTGCCAACCTATATGTTATCTCAGTATACGAGAAAGTACGTTACTGTCGCTTTAAGTGGCGATGGAGGTGATGAAAACTTTGCCGGATATGATAAGTATCGTGTACATCTTGCCTTGTTGCGGTATCCTTGGCTTGCAGAAGCGCTAAAAATATTCCCTTCTCGTTTTTTGTCGTCGAAAATCAACTTAATTAAGCGTATGGGCTCCTTGTCGCCCGCCCGTCGACATTATAACCTCACTAACTACTTTGACGAATGGTTAAAAAGCCGGTGGTGCATGCCCGGGTACAACAGCTCTCATCAGGGAGTTGAAAATATATTCGAGAACAAAGTGAAAGAAATCCATGCCGAGTGGATCAATCAAATATTATGGCTCGATTTTCATTCCTATGTCCCCGACGACTTAAATGTGAAGACAGATATGGCAAGCATGGCGCATGCGTTGGAAGTGAGAGCGCCCTTTTTAGATCATCTTTTTGTTCTGCGAATGGCCGAGATGCCTTCCAGGCTTAAACTTGATTTTTTTCAAGGAAAAAAAATACTCCGTCGCGCTTTGAGGTCTCGGTTGCCGCGCTCAGTTCTCACGCGCCAGAAGCATGGGTTCTCAGTGCCCATCGATGCCTGGTTTCAACATGAGTTACGTCCTTACATACGTGAACAATTTCACGATCAGGAAAGTTTCATATACACTCTTTTTAGACGAGAGGCTATTCAACACATGCTCGAAGAGCATCAAAGCAAGGGCGGTCATGGCAAACGACTTTGGGCGCTTCTCGCACTCGAAATGTGGCATAAGGCATATTTTTCTTAAACGATTTTCATGTGCAGTTGTATTGTGTAGTAACAGTTGACACCGAGCCAGATTGTTCGACAAGTTGGAGGCGGAGTGATCCGCTTCAATTTAGCTCGGTTACTCAAGGAGTACCACAGCTACTCCGGCCCATCTGGGATCGATTTGGGGTCCGGCCCGTGTACTTTGTTTCACCAGAAGTGGTCGAGGACCGGCAAAGTTGTGAGTCATTATCTCAAGAAAAGACGAAAGGTGCTGAAATAGGGGCACATCTTCATGCTGAATATGTCGAACCAATGAAGAAGTACAGTCACTATAATGGAACGAGAAGCGACGAATATCCCTGTTATGCATACGATCTATCCACCGAATATAAAAAAATACAAACATTGACCGCTATGATTGGCGAACGACTTGGTGTCAATCCGACATCATACCGCGCAGCTCGTTTTGGGGCAGATGGAGACACGTGGCAAAGTCTCCAATCTCTGGGTTATCACGTTGACAGTTCCGTTACCCCAGGAATTGACTGGTCGTATCAGGGCGGCCCTAACTTTCGTCAGTATCCTGTTCAACCATACTTTATAAATAAAGAAAATACACAGCGATTCAGTGAGCCGCTCCTTGAAGTACCTATTACTATTCAAGGGAAACGATTCGCCTTTGCGCCGGATAGATGGTTGTGGTATCGTTGGTTACGGCCAACTCATATGTCTGCGTATGAACAACGTCGACTTATTGACGACACAATACGCTTGTACCGGTCAAACGACTACGTCGTTTTCTGCCTTATGTTTCATAGTATGGAGATTATTCCTCGGGCAACACCATATACCAGAAGTGAGTGGAGTGTGGCATGGTATGTCCGTCGTTTAACAAAAGTATTAGACGGGCTTGCCCTGAAGGGATGCTCATTCGTTACCCTTGAAGAGTTGTATCAAATATATGCCAGCCTTAGGATATAGCCGATATCAGAGTGTTACCACCGCTTTATATGATAAGAAGGGACTCTCGCACTATCTCTTGCGCGTTCCAACGAGCAGATATATTTTACCGTTGGTAAATTTTGTACGGGACAAACAAATCGTCGAAGTTGGTATTGGTACCGGGTATTACTCGAAATTTTTTCAGAAAAATAGAAATAAAATAACTGGCGTAGATGTTAATCCACACTTGTGCCCCCCCGAATTTTCCGTGGTTGAAGCAAGCGCCTCTGACTTTGCTCGACATATAACAACACCGCATGATATGATTGTTTCTTTTTGGATGACAGAATATTTGAATCGAGAAGAGCTTTTTAGCTTTTTGAGAGAAAGCAGAAGTGTTCTGGCCCAACAGTCGGGCGCTATTTTTTTTACTATTATTGGCTATGGCATTGGCGGATGGTTCTACACCACTTTGGCTTGGAAGTTAAGGAAAGTGGTGAAATATATGTATTCAGAAGTTGAAGTTTTGGAAATGATGGATGAACTTGGGTATAGTGATATCCGGGTATTTCCGGTGAGGTTATGGCTGGGAATTCCTTTTGCTTACGTATTTGAAGCACGCATTGCATAATCTTATGAACACACACAAACTATTCGATCGATATATTTCAACTCATTTTGGCTATACGCATAGTCCTGAGGAGATACAGCGAGAGTATAAAGTTCGTCGCCGTTATTTTCGCAAAAATTATGCATCTCATTTGCCAAAAAACAAAAACGCTCGTATTGTTGATGCGGGATGCGGCATGGGGGACTTTCTGTTTTTTTTGCAACGGGAAGGATATACGAATTTTTTAGGTGTCGATATCTCTACAGAAGTAGTTTCTTTTTGTCAAAAACAAGGTTTCGCTACAGAACAACACGACCTCCATTCTTTTTTTCACGACCGTCGAAACGAGTTTGACGCGATTGTATTTAACGACATCATTGAACACTTAACAAAAGATGTTATTGTTGAGCTTTTAGAAAAAATGTTTGTTGCTCTCCGCCCCGGTGGAGTCCTCTGTATAAAAACACCGAATATGTCAAATTGGATGACCGCAGCGGGAGGCAGGTATATAGACTTTACCCACGAAATTGGCTTTACCCAGGAGAGTCTGAGCCAAGTAGCACGACTTGCCGGTTTTTCTGATGTGACGGTGTACGGTTTGGCAATTTATGTTTTCTACGAAAATCCGCTCAATTACCCGGCGTGGTTACTCAGTATGTTGATTCAGTCATATATGTTAATAACGACGAGGCTCTACGGAAGAAAAACAACAACCATTTTTTCAAAAGATATTTTAGTGATTTGTAAAAAATAGTTTTTATGGTCATGGAGTCTACCGCGCCATCAGTTGACATTGTCATACTTCACTATAATGGAAAAAAATACATGGAGCGTATATTACCTCGCTTGTTATCTTTCACATATCCCAACTATAAGATATACGTTATAGACAACGGTTCGGATGACCAGCAGGTTTCTTTTTTAGTTGATCAGTTCCCATCAATCCACGTTATAAGAAATAACGTAAATTACGGGTATTCAAAAGGAAAGAACATAGGTATGGGATATGCAACAGCAGATTATGTACTCCTTTTGGATGACGACATACTTCCGGAGGATGTCCGGCTGTTGGAAAAACTTGTCTCCTTCTACCAGACACACCCGAAAGCGGCATTTGTGTCGATCCCGTTTATTGACTGGGGGGGCGACCTCACTGATGCTTACGGTCTCTACACCAATCGTCGTAAGCCTAGCGTTCCACTGCGAACGGTGTCTGACAGCGTCCCTTTTGAGATACCATGTCCCATGGGGGGGCTGTTGTTTTTCCGCAAAGATATATGGGATACTGTCGGTGGATTTGATGAGACCTTTCCATATTGTCTTGACGACTGGGACATTGGAATCCGTGCATACTTGCTTGGATATCAAAATTTTTTGTATACTCGGTCCCACGCTGTGCATCTGGGTGTGCAGCGATTACTCGATCGAGATACATATCGCTGGAAATATAAGTATGAAATGGCCGGATTTATGTACACCATTACCAAAAGTTATACAGTTCTTTCGCTATTCAAATGGTACGTCGTCGGTTATAGTTATTTTTTTTATAAAACATTGCGTCAGATTGTTCGTAAACATGACGTCATGCTTTTTTATAGTTTTCTCATTTCACACTGGTTATTTTTTCGTCATATACCGCGCGCTTTAAAACATCGCCAAAGAATTCAGTCACTTCGACAAATACCACACGATGAGTTTTTGAATTTGGCCCCGCCCTTTGACGTATGAGGCCGGACATTTCTGTCATCATGGCGGTACACAACAGCGAGGAAACACTGGCTGAGTCAATCCGTAGCATCTTGGATCAGACATACGATAATATTGAGTTTTTTATTATTTTGGACGGATGTACCGATCATTCAATCGATATTGTCGAGAGATTTCGCGTAAAGGATCTGCGTATTCAGCCAGTTGTTTTGACGAGTTGTCATGGTTTAGCTTATGCACTAAATGTCGCTCTTGGACATGCACGTGGAACATATATCGCACGGCAAGACGCTGACGACATATCGTTTTCAAATAGGCTGGAAAGACAAATGGATTTTATGGAGAGGCATCCGGATGTTTTTTTGTTGGGATCCGCTGCTATTCTGCTTGACAAGGAAACAGGGGAGACACGGAGACTGTATAAACGATCTCATTATATAAGGAAAAGTTTTACATCACCTCGGCGCATATTTCAAACCAGTATTTTTCATCCGACTATTTTTTTTCGGAACGAGGGGTATCTCTACAGAGAGAAGTTTTTTTTAAGTCAGGATTATGATTTTTATCTAAGACTTTTGTCAGACAACAAACGACTCTATACACTGGCTGACCCACTTATTCAGTATCGGTATCAACCCAGCGAAACGACGGCAGAAAAGCAGTATAGACAGCGTTTATTTGCACAGGCGGCTCGTGATATGTACTGCCAACGTCGCTCGTGTGGAAACGACAAATACGATGAATTTGATCCTGCAGCACTCAGACAACAGCCGATGCCGCCGGCTGAGTTTGTGAAGCATGAGGTCCAAACATATTTTAAAGTCAATAATATGGATGAGGCGCGTCGCTGTCTCAAGATTTTTTGGTCGACGCACGGGGTGCCCCTGTGGTCTTGTGGGTACTATATGGCCACTTTTTTCCCAAAGCCGGTTCTGTCTGTTATAAGAAGGATATTATTTTCTTAGGCATGCCTTTGTATGAGTATACGATTAGCGGTTTTTTTTACTTGGGATATTTCAGTGCAACTTTGGAATGATACAGGGTTGCTGAGTAGGGAAAAACGGTTATATGAAGAGCTGGTTAAAAAAAACATTTGCAAAGAGATTTACTGGTTCAGTTACGGCGTCCAAGACGCAGTGTATCAGCATTTGTTGCCATCTGCCATTCATATTATTTCTAAACCGCGTTGTTTCCCCGGGAAAATAGGTACGGTTTTATATGCATTTTTTTTACCCATTATACATAAAACGATACTTTCTCAATGTGATCTATACAAAACAAATCAAATGTCTGGGAGCTTTGTCGGAGTTCTTGCTAGATTTTTATGCGGAAAACCGCTTATTGTCCGAACAGGGTATAGCCTTTCTTCCTTTGCACGTTTGAAGGGATATCATATTCGGTATTGGTGGGCTCGTTTTTTAGAATATTTTAGTTATTCGTATGCTGATGGTGTGATTGTCGCTGGTGAGGAAGAATACAAAAATGTTTTGAGAAAATATTCGATTTCATTTGTGCGGCGTATACCGAATTACGTGGATGTTGAAATATTCACTTCGTCCACAAAACAAGAAGAGAAAGTTGGTGATTTGGTTTTTGTAGGGCGTCTTGACCCTCAAAAAAATATCGAGAGTTTGCTTTACGCCCTTGTAGGCTTACCATATCGTTTGGATATTTATGGATCCGGAACCCTAAAAGACAAGTTGAAAGATTTGGCGAAATCGCTGGGAGTTTCGGTTCATTTCCAAGGGGCTGTCTCAAATCTCCTATTGCCAAGCATATTGAACCAGTATACACTATACGTACTTTGCTCTCATTATGAAGGAACGCCCAAATCTCTTTTGGAGGCCATGGCTTGCGGATTACCATGCTTAGGGACAAATGTGGCCGGCATTCGTGATGTACTAGCCCATGGAAAAACTGGGTGGCTTGTAGAACCGACTGTGAAAGACTTACAAGACGGAATTAGTAAGATAATGGGAGATAAACAGTTACAAGAAAGGCTCGGTCGAGAGGCACGTCATTTTGTTGCGGAGCAGCATAGCCTTGCTGCAACTGTAGAAAAAGAGGCATGTTTGTATTGTCAGGTCATCAAGAGCAGCTCCTAAAAAAATATGAGTGATTTTCAGATAAAAAATTTTGGCGATCACCGTGTTTTGTATATTGGTGAAAAGCAATATACAACAGTGTATAGTCAAAAAGTAATCGAAAAAATTATCGAAAGAAAAGGGGTTGGGCGTGCCCCCCAGTATCTTACTCATCGAGATGAGCGCAGCCGGTTTTTATTTCCCTTGTTTCGATACTGTGCAAAGGAAGGGCTGCGGGATCTTCGCGTACTTGAGGTGGGTTGTTCGTCGGGCCACATTACCGAGTATCTGAACCAGCAGCCGGTAGTTGGCGAGATTTATACGTATGATGTGGATCCGCTGTTTGTAGAGATCACACGTATAAAAAAAGAAGAGTTGCGCCTTGAAAAGGTAGTTTCTGTCGACTGTTTTTCTAATGAGCAGACGCGGTCGTTACCATATCCGGATGGTTTTTTTGATATTATCATCGTCCTTGCCGTTGTCGAACACTTGCCCTTCGAAAACAGATACCTCTACGTTGACTCATACTATAAAAAACTAAAGAAAGGCGGTTTGATTGGTTTTTTTGATACACCAAATAGATATTTTCCTATTGAGACACATTCGATCGGTTTACCATTTGTTCATTGGTTGCCACCCCAGATTGCCTATACGTACGCTCGGCTTTTCAGGAAAGCGAAAGGAAGTTTCACAAGTTTTACTCGAACCGGAAACGGTTGGAAAAACGCGACGTATTATGAGTGCACCCCGCGTACGTGCATGATGGACGTGGAAGATATCTCTGAAGACGTCGGGTATGGATACCATTTTTTCATCAATGATTTGCGGACAGTAAAAGCAAAAATAACGAAGCCCTTTTTTGTGATGATGCGTTTTTTATCCCAGATCATGCGAGTGCCGACGTCATTTTTTCTTCCATCACTTGAGTTGGTTTTTCGAAAAAAGCACGATTACGAGACAGGAGAGTAGAGGTATGTACGATTATGCTGTCTGAAATATATAAAAAAATGAAAACGTTTATTGCGCGTTTGAATGTATCGTTCTTTGTTTTTTTGCACAATGTCAGTTATAGAGGAATCGGTCGATGGATTAGTATTGCTCACGACGGGGCGCACCCCAAGCATGAGATCATGAAGTATTACCAGTTTTTTGTTGATCATGTTGCTGATGGTGACTTGGTTATTGATGTCGGTTGCGGTCAAGGAATTACTGCCTATCACGTTTCTCATAAATCAGATTCTGTGGTCGGGATTGATATTTCTTTGAGAAACATACGTATCGCACAAAAACGCTGGAGTGCGGACAATCTAACGTTCGTGGTCGCCGATGCGTTGACCTATAAACCATCACGCCGTTTTGATAAAATCATTTTGTCGAACGTCCTGGAACACATCAAAGAACGCGTCGCTTTTTTGCAACAACTGCATATGTTATCGGATGTTATTTTACTTCGTGTCCCTCTTATTACACGGGACTGGTTGGCTATGTATAAACGTGAACAGGGCCTGGAATATCGGTTAGATCCGACTCATTACATTGAGTATACTCTTGATTCACTTCAGGAAGAATTACGTCAAAGCGGATGGGCGCCTCGGGAATATTCCGTCCAGTGGGGTGAGCTGTGGGGAGTTATTATCTCTGAAGAAGTTTGTAGACAGCCAGTATGAACCGTGTGTATGACCCCACACAAAAGAGACTTATATACTTTGGCATGAAGAGCACAAAAGATTTTTGGGATACTCACTGGGATCAAGCCGACGTGAAAGGTCAGATCACATCGGTACATAAGACAAGCTTTGTATATCGCATCACAAAGGCCTATCTCCCTTCGGGGGGTCGAGTTCTTGACGGTGGATGTGGGTTAGGACAGTTTGTCTATGCATTTGACCGGTGGGGATATGATGCATATGGTGTCGATTATGCGCCTGATACCGTGCAGGCGGTTAAAAGAGCTGCCCCGCATCTTTCCGTGGTGGAAGCAGATGTTCGCGCGCTCCCTTTTGAAGATAATTTTTTCGACGGATACTGGTCGTTCGGTGTTATTGAACATTTTTGGGACGGATATGATGATATTGTCAGAGAGATGAAACGAGTGGTAAGAAAAGGCGGCTACGTATTTGTCACTTTTCCATATATGTCCCCGTTGCGTCGATTTTTGGCCCGACGAGGCGTTTATGCTTTGAGAGATAGCCGACAAGAAAAAGAAATGAAAGATACATTTTACCAATTCGCTCTGGATCTGAATTTTGTAAAGCAAATATTTGAACAATATGGCTTCGTAATGAAAGAGTGTTCATTCCGTGATGGTGTAAAAGGACTCAAAGATGAGGTGGGTTGGATACGGCCTTTATTACAGCCGGTTTATGAAAGTCATAGAGCGGTTGCGAGGATTGTCCGCTATTTTCTTGATATTTTTTTACGTCGTTGGTCTGGGCATATCGCTGTGTGTGTTTTCTGTCTGGAGCAAAAATAATATTGTCACATGAGATCAACCGCCACCCTCGCTTTTGACATAGTGCGTAATCTTTTGGGAAAAAGATATCAGTTAGTATATATTGTGGAAAATGCCCCGTGGTCAATCAGACAGGACGGATGTGAAATTACCTCCCGACTTACATCCCTTGGCCTGTGTGACGCTACTGTACGAGTAACACCACGAGGACTACGCAACACGCTCATTCACTTTGGATCATTTCATTCGTATACGCAGTCAGTTGCACAGAAAGCCGTTGATGTTTTCTCAAATACGTTAGTCTTGACGTGGTTTCATGTTGAGGACGACGTTGTTGCTCGCCGCCACATCCCTTACATCAACACGCATATAAAACGCGTTGTTACGTCATGCACAAACACAAGAGAGCATCTCCTGCGGTTAGGCCTGCGTAAGGACATCGTGGAAGTCATTCCGATAGGTGTAGACATTTCACATTTTTCGCCAGTCTCTCAGGAGACAAAACAACTCATTCGTGAGCGACTCGGGATTTCACTTAATGTTTGTGTGATCGGTTGTTTTCAAAAAGACGGTAACTATTGGGGGCACGGGCTTGAACCGAAATATATTAAGGGTCCTGACGTATTTTGTGATGCTCTCGATATGGTCGCAAAAGAGAGGAATATCTTTGTGCTTTTGACTGGTCCGTCCCGCGGATACGTCAAACAAAGGTTGCAACGATCTGGCATACCATTTTTCCACACATACGTATCTGAATATTGCAGAATTGTTCCATATTATCAGGCACTTGACCTATACGTTGTCCCATCTCGACTTGAAGGAGGGCCGAAGGCAATACTTGAATCATGGGCAACAGGTGTACCAGTTGTCACAACGAATGTAGGCATGGTTCCTGACATTTGCCAGCATGCTGTTAATGCTGTAATCTGCGACGTGGACGACCCGCATGGTTTAGCTCAAGGTATATTGTCTGTTGCACATGACAAGAATTTTTCGGATCAGCTTGCTCGCAATGGTTTTGCAGCGGTACCCCTGTATGATTGGAACTGTATCGTGCGACAGTACTACGAGACTGTCTACCGTTTACTTTTGAATAAAGAAAAAAAATAATAGCCACCGGTCTTATGGCGTTAAACATTTTTCACTGTTATGCGAACGATAATAACCTGGGTGACGTCGGATCTGCCGAGGGTATTAAATATCTGATACGGGAGCATATAGATACACAAGCCGCCTTTGAAGATTTTTTTATTGCATATCAAGATTTTGATTCTGCAACAATTGCCCGTGTCAATAGAGATTTTGATTGTGTGGTTGTTGGGGGAGGCGGTCTGTATTGGCCATATGCAAAAAAGACACTCTTGCGGCTTTCATATCGGGCACTTAAAGGTATAAAAAAGCCTATATTTTTATATGGTGTTGGTTTGAATTACGAGGCAAAAGACGAAAAAAGATATAAAAGAATGATGAAAAAAATTCAACATCTTCACGATTATGTAACTTTGAGTTCAGTTCGAGACGTGATGAGCCAAATGGAGCTTGCTTCCAAAGGAATACCGACGGACCTTGTTCCATGTCCATCCATGTTTTTGTCACCTATTCCATTTGAATTAGCTTTCACAGAGAAGAAAAAGATTGGTTTTGTGTTGGTGCCACTGTCTCGTCTTTCGACTCTGGCTGCTCAAAATTATATTCGTACACTTGTCGCAACTATATCCGTGTTACATACAGAGTATGCATGCTATCTCATCGCACATACAAAACAAGTTACTGACTCCTATTTGAGCCTTCGACAGCGTGTTGATATCCCTTTATTGTTTTCTTCTTCTGCACAACAGCTGATGGGGGCATATAGCCAAATGGATTATTTGGTCGGATCACGTGGGCATATGGGGATTTTCGCTCTTGGCGCAGGGAAACCATTTTTAAATATCTCGTATAACATTAAGTGCGATGCGTTTGTTGATATGGTCGGGTATCCGTCTTTGTTTTCTGTCGCGTTACAAGATATAACCCCAGAAGTGTTGCTGTCATTGTTTGCAGAGCTTCAAGGCGACGAGAATACAGTTCGGACTCTTTTATCAAAAAAACGAGCTGAATATTTAGAAAAAAATATTTATTTTCTTAAGAAAATGAGCCAACTTATTACCTGAATTTGATATGTCTCTTGAATTGCATAAACCGATTTTATCTTTTTATTTTCTTTTTCGAAATGCCTGGAAGATTTTATTTTATAGAAGCTCTATACCGCGCCTCCTCACAGATACGATATTAGCACAGTTGCTATCACAGCTCAGCGGGTCAGTTGTTGATCTTGGTTCATCACCAAAAACGAATGCGACCTACAGGAAAGTCAACCCTCGGCTCACATACATAGCCAGCAATATTGTGCCGCCGTATGAGGTGTTTGTTGACATGCAGAACATGCCTTTTGGAGACGGGACAGTAAATAATTTTTTGTCTGTCGCCTCTCTTGAACATCTTCCGGAACCACAGCGAGCTGTAGACGAAATGCAACGTACGTTGAAACAAGACGGTTATGCTATCGTGGTTGTTCCATTTATGTATCGGTTACATAGTCTCCCGGACTATTTTCGTTTTGGATTTCATTCTTTGAAATTTTTGTTTCGCAATTTTTCTTCCGTTTCAGTATACCAAGTTGGTGACTTTGACTTGACTCTTATGAATATGCTATATAAAAAAATCTGGTATTGGCCGCTTCTTTGTTTATTTTTTGTTACGAAGTTATTCAAAAGTTTTTTTTTCCGGTCATCGAACAATATACTGTGTTCCGAAGTATATGAAGAACAAAAACGCGGAGTGTATACTGCATATCCCAGCCTCTATCTTGTGATAGCGCAAAAGTAATACCTATGGAGATGAAAAAAAAGATTTTTTTTATTTGGCATTGGCAAAAAAAGTTGGTGCCAGAGGGTGGGGGGGCGATGCTGGCCGTTGAAGACTCTACGGTATATGCCGCGCGCCGTTTGTCTGATTTTTTTGACGTGCGTATCGTCACGCTCTCTGATTTTTGTTACGGCAGTTATCAGTCCCACACCCAATCGCTCAGCTATTATTTTTGTCGCACAAAAAAGGAAATTCTACAATATCTTGCTTTGGAAAAACCGGACGTTCTGTTTTTAAATCATCACAGTTTTCCATATGATGATTTTTTACAAGGAGTTTCATCCATGAGGTGTATAAAGTTATTATATTATAGTTCAGCTATTTCCTATACATTGAAAGATTACTTAAAAATTTCGTATTCGAATAGAAGTCTCAAAAAGTCTGTTGGGAGGTATCATCGGTGCGTTGATTATCACTTAGTTGATCATGATTTTCAAAAAAAGCAGCTTGCAGCGAGAATATATATCGATCAGAGTCGCATTATTGTCGCTCCAAAGCCCGCGAATGAAAAAATATTTCGACCAAATATAGACGAGCCGAAACGGTGGGACTGTATCTATCCATCTCGTGGTTCCGAGGGATATTGGAAGCGTCCGGAGTTGGCAATACGTGCTACCGCACGGGCGGGAAAGACATTGGTGATGCCCGGTGCAAGACTAAAGCGAGAATACCCCCACGTTACAACATTCGCGGGCTGGCAGTCGCCGGAAGAAGTTGCTCGCTTGTATAACCAATCTCGGTGTTTATTGACGACAACGAACTATCGTGAGATGGGTCCGCGTATTATATTGGAGGCAGCGGCCTGCAATATACCTGTTGTCTGCTGTGACGATAGCCCGGCGGCTGTATCACATGTCTGGCGTGTTGGAGGGTTTGTTGCAAAGCCAGATCCAGACGACTTGGCAAAAAAGATATTGCTTGCAACCAACACGATCGTCAATACACGGGAACAATTAGTTCGACTCGGGTATACATACGACTTTACATTTCGTGCCATACGCGATATTCTTTTGCATGAAGGAATCCTATCTAGTGATGAGTATGTCTCAAGATTTTGAACAGTATGCCCGTGATCGGGCACAAAAAGGTGTAGTACCCACTGCCTGGGAGGCGGCATTTCGTGAGAATGTCCTTCCTTTATTGTCTTCAGATCAGGAGCGGAGGTGTCTTGACTATGGTTTTGGTAATGGAAAATATGTACCGTTTTTTACTGCTTGGTTTAAAAAAGAAAACATCTATGGCGTAGAAGTATCAGATACAAGAGTCCAACGTCTCCAGAGAGAAGGATGGAAGAATATGCTTTTAGTGAAACCGTTGGAACCGTTACCATTTGACCGAGATACGTTTCACCTTATTCACTCAGACCAAGTCATCGAGCATATACCGATTTCTGACATTGATTTTTACATGCAAGAGATTCATCGTATTCTCTATCCAGACGGTGTTTGTTTTTTTGTTACTCCCAACTATCCAGTCAAGCGTGTGTACGACATCATTGATGTTTTTTTTGGAAGATTTCAACGACTACACGATGATCCAACTCACGTAAATAAGTTTACTGTCTCTAAAGCAAAAAAGTTATTCAAAAAATACTTTTTTGACGTCGAGATTATCCCGACAGGGGGCATTTTTTTTAGATTGCTCCGCCATTCATTTTTTAGCCGGAAGATAATTGTTATTGCGCATAATAAAAAGTGATATGAAAGATGTATCGATTTTTCACCGGTTTTTTTTACTGATATTTAAATGGCTTCGAGGTCTGCATAAACTCGGAACGACATGGAAATGGAGGTGTCTTTTTGGCAATTTGGGGCGCCTATCCAGTGTCTCGGGCAATATCTATGTGTATCATCCTCACCATATTTTTGTAGGGGATGCGACACGAATCAATCATGGTGTTGTGCTTAACGCGATGGCGGATATTTACATAGGAAGTCGTGTACGTATTTCTCCTGGATGTATTATTAATACCGGGGGGCTGGACTATGAACACCCCGCCTCTGTCAGAAAGCATATTGCGCTGCCAGTCAGGATTGATGATGGAGTCTGGTTGGGTTCTGGTGTGATCGTTAACCCAGGTGTTTCTATTGGCAAAAATACTGTTGTAGGTGCTGGTGCAGTTGTCACGAAAGATTTGCCACCGGATTCACTGGCTGTCGGGGTCCCGGCCCGAGTTTTGAGAGAACTCTCGTATGACTGACGGACGAGACATCGAAGAAATTCAACAATGGCTACTTGCGCTTCCTCATGCTGTTCCTCAATTTTTGCAGAAGTTAAAAGTGCCTGGCCGACCGGGGAGATACCACTATTCACTCACCGGTGACTATCTCAGAGAAAAAGCGCAATGGGGCCTTGGTAACTCTGTTTTCTTTTTAAAGATTATATACACACTTGGGTTAAGAAAGGAGTATGAACAAGAAGTGGAGGAGGCATGTAATTTTATACAATCTTTTCAGAAGCCAACTGGTTTTTTTATAGATCAGTGGATTGAGTGGTCTTCCGTTCCGTACCGTTTGTGGTATATCTTCAAGACAGGCAACATTCACAGAGGTAAGCAAGTACACCTTGCTGAAACACGCCAGGCATTTTCTGCGATGACACTTTTTTCCCATATGCCTCGGTATGCAATCACGTCGCTTGTGGAATCTGAACAAGACATAGAGAGATATCTATCGGCCCTTGATTGGCATAAACCATGGGCAGCGGGAAGTCACTTTAGTCACCTTTTATTTTTTCTTGCATGTAGTTTATCTGAAAACAAAGAAACTTTGATAGACGCAGCGATACGCTGGGTTAATCGACTACAACACTCAGACGGATTTTGGTACATGGGCACACCATCTCTTTCTCAAAAAATAAATGGAGCCATGAAGATCCTAACGGGTTTGTTGGTTGCGGAAAGAATGAATTTTGCCCATGCAGATCGTATATTGGACACGGTCCTGTCCGCACAACATGACACTCACGCATGTGATCACTTTAATATAACGTTTGTACTGACGTATTGTACAAAAGTGGTTGGAACGGAGTATCGAAACGAGGAACTGAATACATTTGCCTGGGACCGGCTTCGACGATATCGAGCGCATTACTATCCGAGTATCGGTGGATTTTCCTTTTTGCCTGGTTCGTCAGGAAAGTGGTATTATGATGCTCCAGTAAGTCGGGGGAGAAATGAGCCGGATATTCACGGGACATGTCTTTTTTTGTGGGGGGTCAGCCTCCTCGTTCAAATTTTGGACAGAGAAGATATCTATCCATTTCATGAGTTTATATCCTAAGGCACTCATCTTTGCCTTTTTTTGGTTGAGTGTATTTGATTCCGAAAAGAAAAAAGAATAGACGAATGAGCATGGATAAGTTAAATGCTACCACGGCCCCAATCAGACCGAAAAAATAAATAGCAAAAGCGTTCAGTACTATTCGTATAAAAGCAAAAATCGGACGCGAAAGAATTATGATTTTTTTTTCTTTTTTTGCCAGTACATAATATGCTAAAACCGCAAGAGGGAACGACAATACAACGGTTATCGTAAACCACTGCGCAAGGTATGTGTATGGTGTATATTGTTCACTGAAAAGTAACCGTATAAGAGTGGGTATACTGACGTAATATAGTCCTGAAATTGCGACCATGCTCAAGGTAAATAAAAGCCACGGTCTTTGGTATGCATAAAGAATGTCTACAAAGGTTTTTTTGCTTGTTGAAAATTTTGGAAAGATAAGTTGGCCAACCACTTTTGATAGGTCTTTTATTTTTACGGCAATCAATGAAACGATGGTGTAAATTGCGAGCGACTCAGGCCCGAGAAGAAGTCCGACGAGCACTTTATCTATGTATGACGCGACGATTTCCAGTGTCGATAGTTTGGTAAGGAAAAAACCATAATCTATGTCTTCCTCGTTTTTTTTGTCTGTTTGGATGAGCGCAAAACTTTTTTTGTACCATATGTAGTTGAAAATAGTATATGAAAAAAAATAGCTGAAGACCAAAACAATAAGATTATTTTTGAAAATCCAGGCCATTGTTACGAGAAGAAAACTTTGGAAAAGAACGGAAATGATATTCCAGCGTGTTAGCAGGTTAAATTTTTGTTTTCCAACCAAGAATGCATTCCATGTATTTGGGGCATAAAAGAAGGGGAAAAAAATCGCAGAAATCAAGAAGCTCGCCGCTACATCTTGATTTCCTATAATGTAAAAATACCCCGCGAGACTTGAGAGAAGAGGAACGGCAATAAGTGACCACCAAAAACTTATGTGCACACTATTTCTATAGTTTCCGTCGTATCCACGTGCGACTGACCGGGTTAGTGACGAGTTTAGTCCAGGGATTGAAAAAACTGAAAACAGACTGATAATGGTGATGACGAGTTGATATTGTCCGTAAGTTTCTTTTGTCAGTAGGCGAGCAAGGGCTACTGAGACAAACACGCCAAGGAGTGTCGTTGCCCCTTCTTTTAGGGTCATCCAAAAACCGTTGCCAATAAAATATTGAAGATGGGGCACTTGTTTTGCGCCATCAAAAATTTTAGCAAGGAAAAGGACAGCATTTTTTTCTCTCATCGAAGAAAATTTGCTTTTCGACTTATCGTCTTTCATAAAGATACACATCGATATATGTTGTATCAAAACCGGTTCCGGATATTTTTTGAAAGCCGAATAGGTCATTTATGTACTGTGTCTGCGTCATGAATTTATAATTTTTTCTACTGGGAAACACAATGAATGTCTTGTCATGAGATTCAAGTATGCGCGATATGGCCTCGTATTTTATCGGGCGAAGTTCTGTCGAATAGTAATCTTCTTCTGCACAGTAAATACTGTTATTTATAAATTGGAATGGAGAAAAGCGAAGGCAAAATAGTTCAATTTGAGCAGCATGTTCCGTGAGTATCTGTATCGTTGGATCATGTACTAACTCTGTAATGATAGCAACTGTGTCACTTGGTTCTATGTGCTCTTTTATTTTTGTATATGGGGCGCCCCATTTTTCTTTCGCTCGGTAAGGAGATGTGAATTCTTCAAGCGAATACATGTCGATAATATTGTATGTGTTATCCCATCCTCTATTCATCCGGTCACTTGTCCAAAAGGAAACATATGGTACTCCCATAAATAGTAAAATTATCACTGCGGGTGCTATTCTCTGGATTAAGAGGCGTCGAATGATCAAAAATAAAAAGAAGGGCAGGAGAATCACATTGAGCACAATGATGTTGGTCATGTATCTAAGAATCAAGTTTTTTGTGTCTGCAAATACCGCGTAGATAATGTGAGTACTCACAAACATACCAATCAAAACCAGTGCCATAACGAACGGCGCCGGAATTTTCTTTTTTGTCTTATAAAGCCTAAATGCAAAGCATAAGAAACCCGCAATCCCGATACCGAAAATGATTTTTGTGACAGTCGGTGGGAATGTAAAAAAAGAGACATCAAAAGTTTTCCACTGGAGCGAAATGGCACCTGCCGTTGCCCAGTTTTTTTGCTCAAAAAAACGTATTGCGAACCAAACGCCAGCTAGGCCGATATAGGTTACGATGAGGGAAAATAGGTGCATCCTGTTTGTTTTTTTTGCGTAATCGTGGAGTTTCCAAATCCATAACGCACAAACAAACGGAGCAACTGTAATAAATGTGAGATGAATTTTGTATCCAGTAAAAAGCGTTATTCCTTGTAGCAATATAAAAAGTAATACTTTTTTTTGGTTTGTTGTCTGAATCATTTTAAAAACGAAGTGCGTAAGTAGCAACAGCAAAAATACGATATAAATATATCCCCGTATAAAGGCTGATTCGTAAATAAATAATGGGTTCAGAACGTAAAATAGAACCGAAAAAAGAGCTATTTGTTTTGTCCCTATCTTGCTAAGAAGGGAGTAAATGAGGAAGATATTTGCTACTGAAACGATAAGAGAGGGTAATTTGGCAACAAAAATGGAAACATGTTGGGTTATAAAAAAGAAGAATGCCACTATACCGGATAAAATACACTGCGATGTATATGTGTATCCGGGAGTGTCGTAGAGTTGGTTCCAGGCTACACACGTGGTCGAGTTGAGTAACCCTTGGGCCACTGAAAAGATATGAAATTCGTCTCCAGTCAAGAATCGTTGTGAGAGTGGTGCGGTTAAAAAGAAGAACGTT
Source organism: Candidatus Magasanikbacteria bacterium RIFCSPHIGHO2_02_FULL_47_14 (assembly GCA_001784275.1). Taxonomy (GTDB): domain Bacteria; phylum Patescibacteriota; class Patescibacteriia; order Magasanikbacterales; family UBA922; genus MFQB01. Next base: position 9,080 of record MFQB01000012.1, on the reverse strand, counting down.
ACCAAAAAGAGTCCGAGAAACCCAGTCACAAACCACCCTTGTTTGTATATGTTTTCGGTCACTCGACCGATAGCGGGTATATTTTGAAGGCGTGGATAGGTAGCGCGGAATTTTTTTATACAGTACAGCTGGGCACCCAGTTCCGATTGCTTCTCTTTTTTTAAGTCCGCGTATGAAGTGTCAAACGTATGGAGTACACTTATCCCGCCACTTACAGACGATATAAATATAAGAAGATGTTTAATAAATGGATAGAAGGTGATGTGGTACGTTGTGTTAAAGAATTTTTGAGATATAAAAAGATACTCGAACAATATAAGCGTGATAAAAAAGACGTGTTGAGCAAAAGGAAGATATTTTTTGCTATATTTGCTTGTAACAAGTATCCAGAGAGCGGTTAAGAAAAAAAAGAAAACAAAAAATATTGGTTTTTGCGCCTGCAAGATAGATTGCAACACATCTGCATTGATCCCAGCCCACTTTTTTTGGTCAAGAAGGGCTTGAGCCGGTAAAAGAGCAATCGGGGTTGCTATAAAAAGTAGGATGGTGACAACGCGCCGTAATGCCGATGTGTGAAAGGCTGCAGCAATAATTTTATAGCCTGCCACTATCCATCGGTTCACGTGTTTAGGTCGTTTGTTTGGGTGATGGTATATTTTTGTCTTTAGAAAAAAAACAATGGAGACGCAGAAGACCAGTGTAAAAAAATGGACTAAGGAAAGAGGGGTATAAAACCCAACAAAGTTTCGCACATCCGGAAAAACAATAACCGACAAATAAAATAACACATACAAAAAAAAGAAAAAGAAGATGAGGCGCTGTACTATCCTGGTATACTTCATCTTACTTCCAACTTAAACGACTGGAGTGTTTCTGGCGGGGTAAGGCGAGTGAGCACAAAGTTCTTGCCTTGGAGTATCGGAAGATCAAACAGGTATTGTTCGTTGAAAGAGAAGTGTCCGCCAATGAGGAGGTTGCTTCCGGGAGAGAATCTAAAGGATGAAAGACCCGACGGTAGTTCAATTTTCTTTCTTTCACCATCGTTGAGAGTAAGGAGGCGTTCTTCTTGAGTGGGAAGGGTCACGGCCAGTTTTTGTTGAGGACCCCAGTGTCGCATGTCGATACTATTTGGAACCACCGGTTGAGTGTAGATGGTGTAATCCGTTCCCGTGTCGTGAACAAAAAGTTTGTTTTTTAGCATAATTTTATTTGTGTTAATTTTCATTTTTTTGATAAGGAAGTCTTCTCCGGATACTGTGACTGTGTAGATTCCTTCCGGGATGTTTTCACAAAGCAGCCGGCCTTCCCGTGCCCCGGTACGTTTATCTGAGCTTATGTTTCCGTCGTCGGCAATTGTTGTCTCGCAAAGCACCTTGTCACTTCCGAAGTTTGATATCGCTACAGAAGCCATATCCGCCCCCTCTTCTCGGTTGAGATCTTCTTTATGGATCGTGAGATCAATAATATCGGTTGTGTATACAAGAAAGATGTGTGTTCCCCGAAGTGGCAAGCTAAGGACCGTTGTTATATCTGACCCTGCTTCTATGCCAGGGTTTATCCCCTCTACTTTTTTGGAGAGTTCCTCAAGTGAGTTAAATTCAATGAGTTGGTGCGGCTCGAGAGTATCAAGTTCTGCGCTCGTCATACTGTCAAAAAAATTTTCATTTATTTTTTTCTTTCCCCACAACACCACGTTATCTTGCTCTTCCAGTTGAAAGTAGTTTTTCGTTAGCAGCTCCTCAAGTAGAATTTGATTTTTTTCCATGAGAGGGGAAGAGAGCAAAAATTCGACGGATTCGGTAAATTTTCCACTTTCCGGCATTAATGTTGAGGATTTAAAAGATTTTTTTACAGTAATCCAATCCGGGTCAATCGGATTTTTGATAAATGTATAATTTCCTATGACTATGTCTGCGTCTTTTCTGTCCGTCAGATAATAGATAAAAGGGTCGAAGTAATGACCTTCATCGAACGAAAAGAATGAACCGCGTAGTTCCGTATAGTCTGCTGGTTGAATAGTATACGACCCTGCCTCGAGCTCGATGTCTTTTTGTCCGGCGGTTCCGATTTTTGAGAGGTCAACAGTCGTCGTGCTTGTACCGGTGAAAGAGATCACCTCAGGAGCGTCGGATTTCATTCGCCGCACAGAAATGGTTTTTTTCTGGTGAATTTGTGTATATAAGGAGATTGGTGAGGTAAATATAGGCGACCCGTCAAAGACGATTTTATTCGTGTTGATAACAAATGAGGTGATAGCCCAGTCTTTTTGCAAAGTTTCGTTTATATCTTCAAAGTCAATACGGTAGATACCTGTATAGGGGAGGGGTTTGAGAATTTGATACTGCTGAGGTAGACGAAACATGTCTGGTTTCGCTGCGTCAACCCCATCATCCTCAAGAGCTTGTCTCAATATTTCTTCACCGTACACATCTCGTATCACAATAGCCGCTGTGTCCTCACCTTTAAACCAATTTAAATCTTGTTTTTTGAAGGCAATATCTACTTCGTTATTCAAAAATACATAGAACGAATGTGGCCCGCGTATCGAGCCCGGGAACGACGTTTTAACTGTATTAGGGTCGAAGCCGATCATTGGATTGGCAAAGTCAGCTACACCAAACGGGCGGATTCCTTCCAAAAGACGGATTTGAGAAAAAGGTGGAACATTTTCTTTGACCCATTCAACGAGTGTATCTTTTGGGGTCCAAGATTTTGCTTCTTTTGCATAGACTGATACATCAGAAAATGACGCAGCGAGAGAATAATTTTTTAACCCCGGGTAGTAGAGCTGGTATCGTTGCGGTGTCGTGGTGCCAGAAGTAGTCTTCGTCGACCGAGGGCTGACTTCCAGATACCACGGGGTATTACTTTGAAGTGTTACTGACACGTCGATAGTTTGGTCAAATTGTTTGCTGAAGATAAAGTGCTTCGGTTTCCAGATAAAAGAAATGGGTGATCCAATTATTTTTTTTGTGTGGACGTCATTAATGATGATTGTTTCAAGAAATTTTGTAGAGTCACCGGCGTTTTCATTAATAAATAAATTTTGTCCGGCTTTTTTCTTAAAAGAGTTGTTATGAAAGTCTGTCTGTTCCACTGTCCTGTAAGAAAAAGCTTTATATAAATGAAACAAGAAAAAAGATATAAAAAAAATGACAGTAATGCTTAAAGCGACCGAGAGAAGCCTGTTGTGTTTTATGAGCTCGGGAAGAGACGTTTTGTGTGCCGTCGGCATAGGTTAGGACAAAAAGTAAAAACTAAAATTCATATACCCATATAGTGGACCAACGATTAAATGTATTCGTATAACGCAGTACCAACTTTTTTTCTATGTATGTAAGTATATCCGTCGGTATTCTGCCATCGCGCGCAAACGAGTCGAGGACAACAAATCCGTGTTTATTGAGTATCGTCTGCATGAGGTTCTCTTTCGTCACTATCGTTTTCGCCCCTACGTATGGATCACGTTCGTCGGGTTTTGGCGGTCGGCCTCGCTCCGGTTTTTTCGTTAAGGTATAAAAAATCCACTGACCCGGTTCGCCGGTGTATATATAGGTGAAGACCGGTTGCGCAGAGATAAGTATATCATCTTGTCGTTTATTTTTTAAGATATAGTCATATGCACCCTGCCAATTTGGTTGCGGGGTATAGGAAATGAATCCTTTGGTGTTGGGTCTATCGGATTCGAGTGCATACTGTGGTGTGGGTGTTACTTGAAATTCAGGTGATACAAGAAAATACACCAGGACTACGCCGATATAGACCAGTCGGTATACCGGGTGATGTCGGTTTGCGAGCCAGTCATAGATTGATATCAACGAAAAAGCACTTAAGATAAAAAGTGCGGGGAGGATAATAAAAACATACCTGTATTGAAGAAGGAATACAAAAAAGGATAGTCCGGTGAACGGAATGAGAAAAATTGTCCAAAGATACAATACAGGGTTCAGACTTGGCGACTGTCTTTTGTCATGGGCAAAAGGAAAGAGCAGGGAGAGCACGGCAAGAAGTGCAACTCCCGGCGTACCGTTTCGGAAAAAAGATAGATATTTCGGTAAATAGAATAAACGATGGACCGATACCTCGCGAAATGTTTCGTATATTGGTCTATAAAAGAAGATGCCTGTTACTGCAAGAAGCAGCGAGATGGTAGCGATACTGGGCCAGTTTTTTCTCCACCACATACGAAGTGAGACGCCTTGCATATTCAGCAGCGTGACTATGATAGTGGCGACGTATATTGGAATCAAAAAAATGCCGAGAGGATGAAGAAAAAAGGTAAGACAAGAAAAGAAACCTGCCCACAAAAAGTCTATCTTTTTTCGAGAAGTGACAGCGTTCCAGAAGAAAAAAAGTGCAGCCCAAAACGTAAGTTGAAAAAGTGCATAGAATCGTGCCTGTCTTGCCCATGCAATTTCCCAGTAAGAAAAAGATGCCAATAGTGTGGCAAGATAGGCGACACGTGGGCCGATCATTTTTTTAGTAAAGAAAAAAATGATCGGCAGAGTTAGCATACTCGCCAGAACAGATGGAGCCCGGGTGCTCCATTCTGAAAGGCCAAAAATTTTTATTGAGCCGGCAAGAAAATACGTATAGACTATATGCTGGTTGTACGCTAGCCCGGACGGTAAAAGCGGGTATCCTTTTTCTATGGTAGAAAGTGCTGCATTTACCGAATAGCCTTCGTCCATCCACCATGATTGTTCGTCCAATTTGTACACTCTGGTTATGCCAGCCCAAAGTAATATAAAGGCACAAGTGATTAAAAAGAATTTTTTACGATAATTCATATTTTTGATTCGAGACTATCTGACGTGTTCATTTTAAAAGAAAAAATCTTATAGCACAATCCTTTCTATTTTTTGGTTAAATGAAAATACTTATCCACAGGTGTGACAACATGATTGTGAAATTAAAAAAAATGTGTTATGATAACCGCATCATCTATTAATATTCATCTTTTTTCAATCGCATCTATATGGTTGTGATACAAAAAGTGCTCTCTTTTAGAGCTGCGTTGGTCGGGGCAATACTCGTCTCGGCATTTTTCTTATCGTTCTGGCAGATCCAACAAGCGTTTGGATATGGTGGTGGTGGAGGCGGATCTCCGGCACCAACCGTATCACCTTCTACTCCTGGTGCAGCGCTTGTGGTCGTTATCAATAAAGGTGCGGCGACAACCGGCAACACCAGCGTTTCTTTAAACGTTCCACAAGCCTCAGCTGATCAAATGGCAGTGTCAAATAGAGCAGATTTCAGTAATGCAGCTTGGCAACCATATGACGGAGAATTCGACTGGACCCTCGAACCGGGAGATGGAACTAAGACGGTTTACGTAAAGTTCCGTGATTCTTCGACCGGTAAGAGTACTACTGTTTATACCGGCTCCATTCAGTTGGTATCAGCAGGTCAGGTGACTCCACCTGTACAAGTGCCTGCAAGTTTAGATGAAGTATCTGAAGATATTAACAAAGATGGCGTCATAGATGAAAAGGACCTCAGTTTGCTTATTGGTCAACAGTCAGAGTCATGCCCACTCGATACAAGAATGGCCTACAAAACAAACGGATCTCGTTCTGTTTATTATGTGACTCTTTCTTGTACAAAACGTCCATTTAATAATCCGCGTGTTTTCTTTAGCTACTTTAGCTCGTGGAACGATGTAAAAATTACGACAGAAGCAGAGCTGAGTAAAATACCAGCAGATGCTCTCGGCTTTATGCCATGGGGTTCCAAGTATGATCCAAAATATGGCGCATTGGTTAAAACAGTGAACGATCCGAAAGTATACCTTTTACTGAATGGCAACAAACACTGGATAACGTCTGAACAACTCTTTGCCACGCTTGGGTACAAATGGGAATGGGTTGAAGATATAGCTGACTCACTGCTCGATAAGTACGTGTCAGCTGGTGAGATTACTGTTTCCGACAGCCACCCGAATGGAACATTGGTTAAATATGCAAATTCCGCTAAAGTATATCGGTTGGTAGATGGAAAGAAATCACACGTAACGAATCAGGCAGTGTTTGAAAGACTTGGATATCGACTTGATCGAATTGTGGTCATCTCAGATAGTGAAACATACGAAGACGGTCCGGATATCCAATAAAAATTACATATAAAAAACCACCCCGTATACGGGGTGGTTTTCATTTATGAAATCACATGCTATACTCGTGTTACTCTTTTTAGAGATCTATTCAGCTACATATGAGATTTTTTTTATTATTTCTTTTTTTATTATTTCTTAGTTATTTTTTTCTCCCAAGCGCAGCATTCGCTCGCGATGCGGCCTTGTATATTTCGCCACTTACGGCGGTGTACAGTCTTGATAAACAACCAGCGCCAGCCCAGATATGGCTCAAAGTTGGAGACTTTCGTATTGACACTGTCCAAGGAACAATTACCTTTTCTACGAGTTCTCTTAATGTTGAAGATATTCGTTTTTACCCCCCGTTTACTGTTTTTGTTCGGGAACCCAACATTGATCAAAACAATGGCATAATTGAATGGAGCGTTGCTGCACTGGGTGGAGTTAATGTCGATACTCTTGTTGCAGAGATTGTATTTTCTTCAAAAGTTGAGACAGAGGCATTTTTTGCCCCAAAAGAAGTTTCTATACTTTCGTACGGTCAAAATGTACCAGTTGTTCCAGGTCCACAGACACGGTATCTATTCACTGCCGAGTCTGAGTTTGAGACAAACAAAAATGAAGCGGGTTCAACAACTCAAGATATCTCAGGTGAGAGGCCACAGACATCGATACTGACTGATTTGGATAATAAGATTTCATCCACGTCGCTTCTGCGTGATGATAGACCTGTGGTACGCGGGCATAGTGAGTTACCATATGCATTGGTTGCTATCAACATTGATCAAGGTCTTGTGCAAGAAACAGTTAACTCGGATGGCGATGGTGAGTGGGTATACCGTTTCCCTTATGGTTTAGCCCCGGGTCGTTATGTCGTTAAAGTTACCGCGACTGATCCTGTTACCCAAAATATTTTTGATACTGACCTCGAATATGCTGAGGTTGTCCGTTCTGACGTAGCGCAGTCTTTATTGTCTATAGATATCATGGTACCTCAACAAGTACGAAAGAGACAGGGGGTTGCTCAGACTACTATAAGGTTGACACATGCAGGAAATATACCCTCAAATCAACAGCAAATTCCTCTGGTTGTTGAGTTACTTTTGGTTAATGAAGACGACTCGATAGTATGGGAAGAACATTTTCCATATACCCTTTCTCAGGGTGAAGAGACTATCGAAAGAACAATAGTTCTTGACTCGTCTTTACCGAGTGGCGATTATAGTGTTTCAGCGCAACTTTTATCTCAGGGAACCATCGTTTCATCCGACGCAGATACATTTTCTCTCTTTTCTTTTATTGATCTAAAGAAGTGGGGGGTGCCACTTGTATCGATCCTTGCCATTGGCTTTGTATATAGTTTTATGTTTTTTGGAAAAAAGAAGCCTTCCGATTCAGCCTCAGCGAAAGTAACGGCAAATTTTTTTCCAAAAGGTGACGCGGGCAAAAAAGGGAAATGAGATATGAGATTTCAGATTCTCTCTGTTTTTCCAAACTTGGTCACCCAGTATTGTGCTGCCACTATTTTACAACGAGCGCAGCAAACGGGAAAGATAATTGTTCAGGCGACAGACATCCGCGACTTCTCGACAGACAAACACAAAACCGTTGACGACACCCCATATGGGGGCGGCCCCGGAATGGTGATGAAACCAGAGCCGATCTATAAGGCTCTTGAAAGCATTGACGCTTTGCCATTTTCTGCTATCTCTGGTTTAAAAAAGGTGCAACGGATTGTCACAGGAAAAGTTGTTCAGAAAAGAAAGCGCGTGGTGTTGTTGTCGCCACGCGGCCGTCAGTTTGACCAGCGCGTGGCAGAGGAGTGGGGCAAATTAGATGAACTTGTATTAATCTGCGGTCGCTACGAAGGCATTGATCAGCGCGTTGTTGACCATCTCGTAGATGAAGAGATTTCGGTCGGTCCCTACGTTTTGGCTGGTGGTGAACTGGGTGCGCTTATTATCATTGAAGCTATTGCACGACTGATTCCAGGCGTACTCGGCAACCCAGATTCTCTTGTCGAAGAAACTCATAGCAGCCTCGAAAAAGAGTACCCTCACTATACCAAACCAGCCGAGTTTCATGGCTGGAAAGTACCAGATGTTTTGCTTTCTGGAGACCATAAAAAAATAGAAGAGTGGCGTAAAAAACAACCAGGGTAATTATCCCCACACCCTCCACAGTTTTTCCCCTTGACAACCTCCTGGCACTTCTATATAATGCTGGAGCACTAGAAAAAACGTTTACAATATACCTGTTTCCCAAGTCCCCGGATACTAGGAAAAGAGAAACTTATTCATGTACTGAATCCTATGAGAATCAATGCATGAAACAGGTTTCTTTTTTGTTCGTTACAATTTACCAGCCAACAACCAAAACAAGTAAGGTTCACAATAAAAATGTGACAAGAATCGTAACCCGACCTGTCCCGCTTGCGGGAGAGGAAGGGAAACGTCTATCCTAAAACAATAAAAATTTCTCCTGATTTTGAATCAGGGATTCAACTCTCTTTTTTGAGAGTTTGATCCTGGCTCAGGATGAACGTTGGCGGCGTGTCTAAGGCATGCAAGTCGAGGGACAGGCTTTGCTGTAGCAATACATTGAAGCACTGACCGGCAGACGGGTGAGTAACACACTGGTAACCTACCTCCGAGACGGGGATAGCCCACCGAAAGGTGGATTAATACCCGATAGACATGTGGGGTCATAAGACATTCACATGTAAATGATTTTTCGCTCGGAGAGGGGCCTATGTCCTATCAGCTAGTTGGTACGGTAATGGCGTACCAAGGCTATGACGGGTAGCAGGCGTGAGAGCGTGACCTGCCTCACTGGGACTGAGAAACTGCCCAGACTCCTACGGGAGGCTGCAGTCAAGAATATTCCACAATGGACGAAAGTCTGATGGAGCGACGCCGCGTGCAGGAAGAAGCCCTTCGGGGTGTAAACTGCTTTTCTCAGGGAAGAACTAATGACGGTACCTGAG
>MFQB01000011.1:9670-17083 GCA_001784275.1 Candidatus Magasanikbacteria bacterium RIFCSPHIGHO2_02_FULL_47_14 | reverse complement strand
ATCAGCAAACGACCCTGTCTTGCGTCTTAATATGGAGGCAAAGACAGAGTTTCTATTACACAAAAAACTCTCCGAGGTAACACTACTCATCGGAGGTCGTCAGGTATAACTTCTTACATTTTTTTAACGGCGGGCAACCACGCTTCCGCCCAGGTTGATATACTGTGGGTTTTCCGCAGACACCATGCCTAACGACGTGAGGCGACCTTGGATGCTCTGCATTGACCGGTGTTGAGCGATTTGAAAGTCAATGCGTTGATTCTCTTGTTCAAGCTCTCGAATCCGACTGTCAAGTTGCGCGATATCAAAACCCTTTGTTGATAGGGTGCTCGTCTGGATCACATACAACACCAACAAGGTAAGCGCCAACCCAAACAACCCAAACCGAACCTGCGGACGCATGTGGACCGGTGCAGACATATTTTTTTGTTGGATGGCGTGTGAGCTGTAGGTCATAATTTTTCGATAACCCGAAGTTTTGCTGAACGAGCCCGAGGGTTCGCTTCGTATTCCTCAGGTGAGCACTGCACTGCTTTTTTGGTAATGACTCTAATGGAAATTTGTTCTTGTGACTTAAAAAAATGTTTTACGATTCTGTCTTCGAGCGAATGAAAGGTGATGACTGCCAGTCGCCCACCCGACGCAAGGACGTCAACCGCCTGAGGTAGTACTGATCGCACGACTCCAAGTTCGTCATTTACTGCGATTCTCAAGGCCTGGAATACTTTGGTCGCCGGATGCACCCCACCAATCCACGGGACTTCTTTTTCTGAGTGCAGTCGTTTTCTGTATACCTCTAAGATAACTTCAATCAGTTGCGCGACGGCTTGGAACGGAGCGGCCTGCCTTTCAGTGACAATGGCATGCGCAATCTCAGTGCTGAACTTTTCTTCGCCGTACTCTCGAAATATTTTTTCCAGATCTGCTTCAGTTTCTTGGGCAAGGAGGTCTGCAGCGGTCTTCATTTCGCCGCTCACAGTGTAGCGCATGTCCAACGGCTCTTCTGGCTTGAGAAAAGAAAATCCGCGCCCCCGCTCTTCAAACTGAGGTGACGACCACCCCAAATCGAGCAAGATTGCATTCACCGGATCAAACTTTTCTCGGTCAACGATATCTTTTAAATGAGAAAAGTTTTCTCTTACATATATGACTCGTTCGCCGTATGCGTATAAAAACTGCTTTGCACGCAACAACGACTCAGGATCGGCATCGATGCCCAACAGTTTGCCCCCGGGTGCTGTCTTTTCGAGAATTTTTTCCGCATGACCGGCGTCACCCAGTGTGCAGTCAATCACATTCTCACCGGGGCGAAGCGCCAACGCAGTGACAACTTCGTTTAAAAGAACCGGGATATGTCGCATATTACACTCCTAACTCACCAAGCTGCTCTGCAATTTCATTACGAGCGCCTTCTGTGCGTTTGGTGTATTCGCGCCATGCATGCTGACCCCAAATTTCGAGCCGGTTATACAAACCGGCAACGATGACCTCTTTGGTGAGATCGGCATACATGCGTAAATACTCCGGCAACATAATTCGACCTTGTTTATCGAGTGGCACTTCCATAGCGCCGGCAAGCATCAGACGGGCAAAGGCTCGTGTGTTTGCCTGTGAAAATGGCAACCGTGCCAAACGTTCTGCCAACTTTCCCCACTCTTCTTTGGTGTACAAAAACAGACAGTCATCGAGTCCGCGTGTCACTACTGCGCCTTTTAAAAGAGCCTGACGGAACTTTTTTGGGATAGAAAGTCGTCCTTTTTCATCCAGGTTGTGGGTGTACTCACCAATAAACATAATTCGGGGATTTACCATTCTTACCCACTTGACCCCATTTTACACCACTAAATAAAAGAAAACAACCTATTTATCCCCTTTTTATCCACAGATTTATCAAATTTCAGCCAAAAAAACTCCCAACCTTTAGGGCTGGGAGTTGAGGTCTGCTTTATTTGTTAGGCACTTGCGTATGGGTTTGCCGGGCGACGTGGGACCTTATACCAGAGAAAAACTGCGCTGCCGGCAATGATAAGAACGTATAACAGGTCAGAAAGTTCCGGGACTGCAGCTCCGCCACTGTACGACAAGAGAGAAACCTGGTCCATGTCAATGGAGCCATTCATTTGGTTACAGCCTGTGTCACAGCCGTTTATACGAATATAGTAATAGTCAGTGCCTTCTGAGTTAACCTGACTTACGGCCCAATCTGCGTCAGGAGTAAAGCTAAAGGTATGGATACCCGTTCCATCCCACGCACCTGTGTCATTTGTCACAGTAATATTTTCCCAGTCCGTTCCATTATAAAACTGAAAATAGTTCATTTCATCACCTCCGGGTGTCCAACCACCACTTACATTTTCAGCGGAAAGGTAAAAGTATATTTTTTGAAACTTACTGGTTGATCCAAAGTAAACACTTGCGCCTCCGGTAAACGGCCAACTCACATCAGCGGCAGTGGCGTTATTTGCCTCTGTCGTATACTCAGTAAAACCAAAATCATCAATATACAATTTTCCCATGTCCAAGTCAGCCCCGGAGATTGGAGTTGCACTCGCCACTGTAGGAAAAAAAGTCAAAACCAGCGCTAACCAAGCCGAAAGAACAAAAAAAATACTTCTTTGTACAGAAGAAGTAACGGGCATATGAGAAAAATTACTCATAAAATAACTTAGTCCCCTGAGTGTAGCATGTTGTCCAAAACCAGACAAGGTTCTGCGAAGGTAGACTCTTCACCCGGCGCTACGCAAATTTAATAACAATGATCGAACCGATAAAAATTAACGTGCCCCCAATAAAAAAGTAGACGTTTGGAGACGAGTGAAAAAATATATAACTGAACAATACCACAAAAAATGGGTAGGCAATCTCTATGATTGAAGCAGTTGGCGCATCAAGAGCTTTAATTGCCACAAAAATAAAAAGGTTGGCAAGAGCTGCCAATGCAATTGCTAAAAAAAGGAGAAGAAGATTTGTTTTACCGGAGTGAAGAACATCTTTGATACTCCCATTATCAAAAAATACAAAAGGAAGGAGAAGTATCGCCGTAATGATCGAGTTGAAAAAAAGCAATGTCATGGGAGACATTGTTGTCAAAATTTTTTGGTCAATCGTATAGATCAACCCCCATGTTATCGCTGCTCCGATAGCGTAAAAAAATCCTGCGTATTCCATAGTTAGTTGTGTGTGCCCTATTTTATAATATCCACGCCAGAAGGCAAATTTTGTTGAATAATACTCAGGTCCTGTTGTGAGTAGTTATTGCGTGAGATATTCAGTGTTTTTAGCTTTTTCAAATTTCCCAACTCGTACGGCAACCCGGTGAGTTGGTTGTTTGAAAGATCCAACACTTCTAAATTTTGCAGTTGTCCAACCTCTGCAGGGACTCCAGTCATTTGGTTGTCGCTCGCGTCGAGCACCCTCAAATTCTGCAGCTGCCGTATTTCAGCTTGAATTGCACCGGTCAACTGATTGCTGGAGACGTCGAGTTCTTCCAGGCTTGTCTGACCAAAGACAGAGTTGGGAATTTTGGTAAGCTGTCGATTGCTTAAATCAAGCTTTCGACCCGTCGGTGTCTGGTCTGTTTCTTTCTCATCTTTTTGGGCTGGTTCTACGGTGTCTGTGTTTGCAGATGGGACAACGGTTGTGCCTTTCCGTTCTTGCACCATGTATATAGTTCCAAAAAGCAACGCGAGAAAAATGATAGAAAAAAATATTTTTTTCATATGGGTTATATTATTTCCCCTTTTATGTCTCTCCGTACGCTTCCTCTAACTTTTTTATATCAAACTTCTTCATCTTAAGAAAGGCTGCAGTCACTCGTGCCATTTTTTCTTTGTCTTGATCTTTCATCATCTCATCCATAACCCTCGGTACAATCTGCCATGATAAGCCATATTTGTCTTTGAGCCAACCGCATTGTTCTGCCTGAGGTACTGCGGAAAGTTTTTCCCAGTAGTAGTCGACCTCTTCTTGAGTGTCACAATAGACAATGAATGAAACAGCTTCGTTGAAAGTAAAATTGTGTTCATGTGCACTCTCCATAGCTGCGAACCACATGCCCTCAAGCATAAAATCAGCAAACATAATGTTTCCTTCTTTGTCCGGTTCTGCGCCTGCAGGGTAGCGAGCAGTCATGCCAGGCTTTGAGTCCTTAAACACAGAAAGATAAAAGTTAATGGCTTCTTCTGCTTTGCCGTAGAGAGACCCCACAAACATGAGCGATGGAGTAATGAATGGCCGGTCTTCGCCTTTAGTATTTGTAAGAATCAGTTGCCAGGAAAGACCATACTTGTCCTGGACCCATCCATAATGTTCACTGAACGGATACTTATCCAGCGGCATAAGGGCTGTTCCACCGTCAGAAAGCTTATCCCAAAGTGCGTCCAGATTTTCTCGGGCATTTTTATCTTTGGAGGGATCGAAGTTGAGGATAAATGATATGGACGGGTTAAACGTAAAGTAAGGACCTGCGCTGATGGCCATAAATGAATGGCCTGCCAACTCAAAAGACACAACGTCACAGTCTCCGGAGGGCGTATCGTGGAGCGTGGTAAGGTTGGTGATACGCGAATTTGGAATGACAGTGGTGTAAAACTCAGCCGCTTCCTTTGCTTGCGTATCGAACCAGAGATGAGGTGTAATTTTTTGCATATAATTAGGCGTCAACAAGAACGGTAAACCCCCCATAGCACATGCGTTTCATGTCAAAGGGCATAGGTTTATCTTTGTACTTAGGGTCATTCATAAATGGATCCTTCATAACTTTTGCATTGACGCTATCGCGGTGGACTCGGGACTTGAAAACGATAAAGGAGAACACCACTGTCTCACCTTTCTTTAGTTTCATTGCTTTAGGAAAGGGAAAGACAACTTGTTTCGGATACAGGTCATCACCGACACACTCTTTAAAGTCCAACGCCCCATACTTTTTCCACACCTTTCCCGCCTCAGTGGCCATTTCTTTGTACATGTTCAAATTTTTCTTTGGGACCACCAAGACAAAGCCATCGACATAGTGTCCAGAAGTTTTTTTGTTTTTAGTAGGCATAATATAATTAGTATTAGTGAATAAATTTCTTCTCTTTTTATCATACCACAAAATAGTGTATTGCAAACACATATACTTAACATTTTTGTTTCAGGCAAAGCGAGCCAAAAGAATCAGCGAGGTAACTGCCAAAAAAATCCCCACCATTTCCATAGGACTTATTTTTTCTTTAAAGAAAAAAACGCTCACCAATGTGAGCAAGACCACACAACTCACACCATATAACACACCAACGGTCGATAACTTTATTCTTCTCATAACAAAAAACCAACCCATGGCTGTGAGTCCATAGATAACCGCACCCAAAACCAGACTGCGCCAACCGGAGAACGCTTCTTGTGATGAGGCGTGCTTTACCAGAACGTCAGCAAAGACTGTCACCACGCTTAAACCTATTCCGATAAGAAAAACCTCGACAATAGAACTCATACCATTTCAGTAAAGCATTTGGATAGTCTGTTTACACGCCGACCAGTCCTGGGGACTTTGCCGCGAGTTTTATGACTTTTTCTAAAGTCTTGAGATTGAGATCATCAAGTTTCTTGAAACGAATACAACTTTTGCCGACACTCACCTTCCCAAGCTCACTCTTATATTTTTCAGCGATATATTGGCCGTTATCAATTGCACAGATGTGTAGACTGATATAATTTTTCTGACTGGCAAGTCCAATAATTGGCCAGTCGATTACCTCTTTCTTGTAATTTTTGTATTTAAAGCTGCCGTACCCTAGCATGTTGGAAGCAAAGGTTGGCCGCAGTGAAGGCGCGGCTTTCTGAATAAAGGTGTGCAAAAACTTCACCGGTGCGCGCCGTTCCTCTGGGAGCATGGCAAAGTATTCTTTGACAGAAGTTGCTTTGACCGGTTTAAACATATTCATACGAAGTTCAGTTAAAACATTCCATAGGCTATTTTCTTTGTAGCAAATCCAACTTCTGTTTTCTCGTCATTCTTTTTATCTCTGCCTCTCGGCTTCGTGCTTGGCCAAAGGCCAGTCCCCCTTCACTAAACACCAGCTTCACCGGCCGACGGGAACGGGTATATTTGGCTCCCGAAGCAGGGGTATTATGCATGCGTAATCTTTTTTTCAAATTATTTGTTGAGCCGGTATACAACGTCCCATCCGCGCACTCGAGAAGGTAGACATTATAGAATTTCTTACCTTTAGCTTCGAATTTTTTCATAATGTATTATCTTCAACATACTTCTTGAACTTATCCAAAATAGCTTGCCGGCCCGAGCGTTGCAGCTCTTCTGATGAAATCTAGCTCGCTGCTCTTGTATTGTATACTGTCTGCGGATATACTGCCAAGTAGTTATGCGTCACATACTAAAATCAATAGGGGTTATTATCTTCGGTATTTTTTTTAATTTTCATTTTGTTTTTGCTCAAGGTACGAACCTGAACCAACAACAAATATATCAAAATCAACCACCGGTCTCTCGTCCGGTAAATACAGATGTGCCGGAAGAACCACGAGTAACCAGCGAACAGGCAGAACCTCAAGCGATTGCTCCAGCAGTTTTACCTCAGGAGTCTTCACCAAAGTCATCGCTTTTTTATCTTTTGTATGGGGTGCCGATTGTTTTGGCTTTTCTTGGACTCGAAGAGTGGTTACGGAAGTGGAGAAAAAAGAAGAAGAAACCCGAGTTGCCTGCTGAGGCGGAAAAAATTGTTTGTCCGACCTGTGGTGGCAGCGGCAAAATTACGAAAAAAAGAAGAAAGACAGTACCCTGTGGTCACTGTAAAGCGACCGGTATTGATATCTGTCACCATTGCAGTGGGACAGGAAGAGACGGGCTTGGGTATGGCGTCCCACTTGAAGATATAGAAAACTATCCAAAGTGCCTTTACTGCAGTGGCAAGGGAGTGCCTGAACTTTTCATTGCGTGTTGTATGTGTAAAGGCAAAAGAAAAGAAGAGTTCGACGAACCCTACGAAGTACCTTGCCCAACATGCAAAGGGTCCGGCTGGGTACGGAATTGGTAATGTGATATAGGCAGATGATATAGGCACCTTGACAAAAGTGCCTTTTTTGTTATACTTAGTTGTTTTATAGCTCAATAGGAGAGCTATAAAAGATCATTACATTTGGCTAGTGTGAAGATGTTATCCACCAGCGGGAATCCACCCGCCATAGCGAAGGAAACGCGATGCGTACCACGTCCCTGTTTTTCTCCCTGTTCGTCCTCATGACCGGCTGCGACGGAGGCCCGAAGGCCCGCACCGAAATCGAGACGCCGGATGCCGCCTCGCAGACCGAGGACGCAGCCGGGTCGGTCCGCGACGCGGCGACGCCGAAGCCGGACCAGGGCGAAGAGCCCGTGGTCCACCCCGACGCCGCGACCTCGGATGCGATGCCGGACAG
>MFQB01000011.1:9400-9650 GCA_001784275.1 Candidatus Magasanikbacteria bacterium RIFCSPHIGHO2_02_FULL_47_14 | reverse complement strand
AGCCGTGCAGATCGGAGACGCCGAGTCCCACGACGCTGCAATCCCGGATGCGATGCCGCCGCCGTTCGACGCGAGCGTCGACGCCGCACCCATCGCGGCGGACGCCGGGCCGATTTCGTTCCACGTGATCGTCTGCACCTACGCAGAGGACGCTGTCTGCGAGCTGTGCGAGCAGATCGAGCTCCCGGAACGGCAGGTGTGCGTGATCGTCCAGGGGCCGCAGGACCAGACCATCGAAACGTGGCTGGAT
>MFQB01000011.1:9306-9386 GCA_001784275.1 Candidatus Magasanikbacteria bacterium RIFCSPHIGHO2_02_FULL_47_14 | reverse complement strand
GTTCCCTGAGGAGGATCCGGTCGAAGGACGCGCCTCTGACTTCGAACCCGACACCTGCCCCACAGGGTGGAATCGGGAGC
>MFQB01000011.1:8542-9277 GCA_001784275.1 Candidatus Magasanikbacteria bacterium RIFCSPHIGHO2_02_FULL_47_14 | reverse complement strand
CTCAACGGATGCGACAACTGTGTGACGATCGCCAACCCGCTCCAGGAGAACACGAACCAGGACTGGGCCGGCGACGCCTGCGAGCACCTCGGGATCGACGACGACGGAGACTGCTACTGCGAGGGACTCCCTCGCGAAGGCGGACCTCCGGGTTGCATTCGCGGTGCCTCCCCGTGCGAAGAGTTCCTGGGCGTCGGCGACTGTGACGACTCAGACGCCAATGTCAGCAGTGGCGATGAGAATGGTTGCACCGTTGATGCACGCGACAGCGATCATGACTGGGTTCTGAACTTCGAGGACAACTGCGTCGCGGTTCCGAACCCTGACCAGACCGACTCGGACCACGATGGCAACGGCCAGGCCTGCGAGGCGTCGTCCACGTTCACGTGGACCAGGGGCGACACCGAACTCCCCATCGAGACGCAGATGGTGAGTCTCAGCGCCACCTGCATCTTCGACCTCGACGGTGGATGGTCATTCGCATTCCGCGTGGACTCACCCGACTACGGTCGAGAGGTCGAGACGATCGAACTGATCATCCCCTACGGGGATCATGGGTCGGTGAGCTTCTGCTTCGTCACCCTCCTCCAGAACGAGGTCGAGGGCCCGACGGGACTGCCCCCCGGACAAGGCGCCTACACCTTCGAGGGGCAGGCCTACGAGGCCATCGTCAACAACGCCGACGTGCGCTTCGATGCGTCGTGGCTCGTCGACTTGACCGAGGAGCGGCGCTAC
>MFQB01000011.1:3332-8414 GCA_001784275.1 Candidatus Magasanikbacteria bacterium RIFCSPHIGHO2_02_FULL_47_14 | reverse complement strand
AGCAATTGGTGGTTTTTTGTATATATCAACTTCTGGATTGCCGCCCCCGCAAATGCAGGTGGGTTTCAGACTGGGGGTTTTCGGAAACTCGGCGGCTACAAAATCACTAGAACTGTGCGTAACTAAAAAGCACACCGAAAGCACGACACCATATCATCGCATTTTTGTACTTACTGAGATCAATACCGGGAGGAATAACATAATTAACATTTCCCTCTGTTGCTCGAATTGGGCCCAGGTCCACAATGTCATTAGAACTCAAGTCAGATGACAGATATATTCGTAAGTCAGGGCCATTGATAGTTTTTAAATTTTCAAAACGAAGAAATGTCTGATCGCCAGATTTTACAATCGAAGCAGACCCTTTAACATCATGCGCCCGCGCAATCATATCTGCACGACTTAAGACTTGGGGTTCCTCCGTTGGCATTGCTTCACTTTTTTCCATTACTTTATCTTTCATCTCCACGGTTTGTTTTTCAAAATCTGCTTTTGTATCCACATCCATGACCAGCATGTTATCCTTGATGGTTGTTGTACTGTTGGACACAGGCAACCTTTCATCTAACACAACATTTCTCCAAAGTGGCGATAGAAGCCAATATGCGATAGCAAAGATAATCAGAATTCCGATGCCAATCAATATTTTTTTATTCATATGATTATATTATACCACTAATTAATTTTATAGATACTTTGCAATACCGTGCGACAGAGCATAGGTTGGAGGAGCGCCGAGTAATGACTGCAGACGATGACCTATAACAAATTTCCTGCGTGGTGAAAAATCTTCGTCAAATTCATTTCGACCGTGTATAAGACGCTCCGCCGCATATCGACCCAATGCCGACGCCCATGGCAACCCCGTGGCCGCGCCCACATAGAATACATGCTCATTGTCTTTATCAAGCCCTATGATTGGAAGCAAATCTTTACTCACTCCAAGCATTCCCGGCCAGAGATACTCCATCTCGATATCAATCGTAGGAAACTTTTTCTTTATATAATTTTTAAGCCGTCTACCAAAACGAGAGGTGTTGTTAGAAACATTGTGCGCGTAAGTGTAGAGAAGATCTCCTCCGCCAATAAGCAGACGATTATCTCCAGTTAATCTAAAATAATTGTACACGAGATCGGTATCCCATACCATCATTTTTTCTTCCGGAAATATTTTTTTAACCTGTTCGTTCGTTAATGGCTTTGTAACTCCCAGAAACGTTTGTACATGATAAATTTCTTTCTCAAGTGCCCCCAGGTCCGGTATAAATCTATCCGCGCAGACAATAATATGTTCAGCCGTAATGCGCCCCCGCTCGGTCAGCACCTCATGCCCGGTTATACTTTTTGCAAAAGTCTGCTCGTAAATCGTAACACCCGATGTTCGGAGGATTTCTTTGATCGCTTGACAGTACAAGTATGAGTTCATTCCAAATGTTTCAGGATATCTCACTCCACCCGTATACATACTCCCTCCGACTACTTTTTTGATTTCAGTGTTGTCATACAGTGTACTCACATATTCTAGTTGCCTGCGTGCTTCGTATTCTTTTTTCACACTTTTAAATCCCGACGTATTATTTGCGACAAAAAGAGAGTCCTGTTTCTGATAGTCGCAGGAAATACCATATTGCTCTATGTTTTTGCGAATATTTTCAACACCTGATATAACAAACTCCCAAATACGCTTGGCTTTTTCTGGTCCATAGGTATCAAGTAACGAACCGAGCTCTATTTCAGAGTCAGGAGTAATAAAACCAGAAGTTTTACCACTTGCCCCGGATCCACAAAAATCTTTTTCGATCACCACTACTTCTAGACCCGCCTCGTGAAGTTTCTGTGCGCAAGAAAGACCGGCCATTCCGCCACCGACGACCACAGTCTTAGTCTTTATTTGGCCCGAAAGACTCTCGCTCTGGTTAGGATCTTTTAAGGAGTACCAAAATACATTAGAAGAAGGTGCACTATTTGACATGCGATATTTTAAAAAATGTATACATTTTTTCTTTGTCTGAAAGTACAAATTGGCGGTGTTTTTTGATTGATGTTCGAATGTGTTTCGGGCAAAATCCGCAGGATTTTGACGAATGACACTTGCGCCTCCGCGTTCTGTGGTAGTTCGTAAGTCCTACGGCTTCGATGGCGTTTAAGATAACTCTTTGTGCTTGCCCAACCGACCCAGCGCGCGCACAAATTCGCCGCCATTTTGAGGAGATATTATAAAACGGTGGAGATTGCTCCCTTTCCTGTTTTTCTTTCTAAAAGAAGAGTTATTTCAATTGCGGCATTAACTCCATTTTTGACTGCCTCTAAGTCAATGGACTTTTCTGGAAGATTTTCGTGCATTATCTTATTTCGTACTGTGCGGAGAGCGTCTAATCGATCGAGATACACTTTATATTTCTTTACCTCCATCTTTTTTAGAATAAGAGGAACTAACATATTCAAAAGTATTGATAACCCCGCTTCGTCATTAGCGCTTTTCATTTTCGTGTTACTAACACCTTGGTTTTTCAGGGCGGTTGTCACGGCATTACGGATAACAACCTCCATTAAAGCCGCAGTTTCAATTGTCGGTATCCGTTTTTCGTTCCAATCAACTTTTTACTTTATCCTCACTAATTCGATAATATTCGGACTCAATTCAGGAGCCGAAGCAAGGTATTTTCCAAATTTAATCCACTTTTTGGGACTTAAAAGATTTTGGCTTTGAAAAATAGGGTTGATTCTGGCTTCTTGTTTCTTCTGCAAGGTGAACGGTTGAAATTCACTTCCGCCAGTGCTCCAAAAAACATTTCCTCGTGATAAAAAACCCTCTTGATAAAACATCTCGTCAAATCTTGAGAGATGAGGACTAAGAACACTCGGCAATTTTAAATACCAACGACCATGTAAAGTTAGAACATCTATTGTTTTTTGGTAAATTGAATATATTTTGTTAGCTGTCTCTAATTCCTTTTCATCAGAACTATTGTTAAGGCCATCTAAAAATTCTTGTGTAGGTTTTTCTATTATGATGAAAATGTGTGAATACATCGGCCACTGTATGCCTTGTAATTCTCTACCCCCTCCCTCATCAAAAGATCCCAATCCGAAACGGAAAAGTACTTTTGTTCCATCAATCTCTAATTCAACCTCTTTCTTATAGTCATCTCTAGACCACTTCCAGAGGGTGAAAAACGGAGCAGAGACTTCTGTTAGATAAATTATCAATACATCGTCTCCAAATAACTTTAACAATTTATTCACCGTACTAATTGAAATAGTAGAAAGGGACATGTCATTTTATTAAAACTTCTCTCGCCTTACTAAAAATATCAAGTATATCTTCGCGAAGAATAAGCGGTATAAACTTATTCCTGTCCACTTCTGAAAGATACGGAAGGTCGTCAATCTTCCACGCCTCAAAGCCTTGCGCTTTGCCTTCCTCAACTCGCAATTGATTTATCGAACCGTCGTAAAGATAGGCGTATTGACTGCGAATAGTATTACTTGTTAAGCCTGTTGCCTTATCAAAACTTTTCTTTCTCATCTTTCTTAGAAAAATAAGTTTACTTAAATCAATATCAATTCCTGTTTCTTCCTTGCATTCTTTAATAGCCGTTTCTTCGTTTGTGTCGCGCCTACGGCGCGATCCCATTTCGGGCTCTGATTCCGATTTTCAATTTTGGCGGAGAGTGAGGGATTCGAACCCTCGAGGGCTTGCGCCCAACGCGCTTTCCAAGCGCGCGCCATAGACCGCTAGGCGAACTCTCCCTATTTTTTCGATACCCTGACGCGCAGCAATAATCTCGCACCGAGCATGAGCATGAGGATACTGAAATATTGCGCCGGTGTCAAACCCCAGTACCGCGCATCCGGACTTGCAATGTCAGTCGCACGAAAAAAATCCAGGATAAAACGCAAAATACCATAATACACAAACAATACTCCGGTCCGGATTCCCTCAGGCCAGTGCTTCTTTCGTGCCCAGAAAAAAAATACCGCCAATGGTACAAGGCCGAGTATTTCCAAAAACGCCATATCCAGCCGCGGCCCATCCGGTTTTGCAAATGCAAACGGACAATTTGAGTGTACTCCCAGATGATCATGGATCATGACGCAACCGATTCTTCCGATCATCCAGGCAAACAATGCAGCGAAGCTTAACTCGTCACATATCTTGAGCAGTGACAAACGCTGTTTAATTTTTTGAAACCCGGATTTTCGCGCAAAGAAAAAAAATCCAACCGCAGCGCCAACAAAACCGCCATATGACGACAGTCCCCCATGCCAAATTTTGATAATCTCCCATGGATGCGCGACAAAAAACTGGGGCTCATAAAAAACCACATGAAAAATGCGAGCGCCTATAAACCCGCCGACTGTTATGGCAAGTGCAAGATCGAGTGGAAATTCTTTTGAAACTCCCAAACGACCCAAACGCCACGTGAGTATGGTGGTACCCACGACCACACCAAGCGCCACCCAAAAACCCCACACCTGAACAGGTATGGGGCCAAGGGAAACAGTGGTAAACTCAAACCACGGCAACATACGTGTTAACTTTCCAGCACAGCCATAATGCTATCGACCTCGTCGACAACTTGATACAGCTCATCATCCGGGTCAGAAACTGTCTCAACATCATGGACAAATACTGTCTTGATAAACTCATGCAGTGGCTGCCAGAACTCGCGATCGTATAAAATAATCGGCCGACGCTGCATTTTTTTCGTTTGCATTAAGGTGAGCACCTCAAACAACTGATGCAGTGTTCCAAATCCACCCGGGAAAAAGACAAAAGCAGTAGAAGGTGCCGTTACAATCAATTTTCTGGTAAATGGAAACTTGAATAACAATGATTTTGTCAAAAATGGATTTAACTCAGCATGGCCCTGGACCTCCATCCCCAATCCTATCGACTCCCCGCCGCTTTCAAAAGCGCCACGATTCACCGCCTCTGCAATACCGAACTTTCCGCCTGTCACAACCGTATATCCTGCTTGTGCCATACGTTGACCGAGACGACGTGCGTCAACATAATATTTGCTTTGTTGCGAGATCGCGTGGGTGCCAAGGATAGTAATATCGTTTCGCACCTGC
>MFQB01000011.1:0-3299 GCA_001784275.1 Candidatus Magasanikbacteria bacterium RIFCSPHIGHO2_02_FULL_47_14 | reverse complement strand
ATGATACGGAAGATCTTCCAGTCAATATTTCCGACACAATGAAAGTTATTTGGCGACAAGTCGCAAGAGTGTGCCGTGTCTTCTACATCTTTCAGCAATGCAAATGCTTCCTGTGCCGAATCAACCACATGCCAGCGCCGTATCTTTTTCTTTTTCACTGAGTCTACCTTTCCACAGCTCAACTCCAAAAAACGTAACAACGTATTCCAATATGAAGAACCAACCAGTACCACCGGAACATGATGCATCATGCCTAAGTCCATGAGATCCACGACCTCAAAAAACTCGTCCATGGTTCCGAATCCGCCGGGGAAAAAGACAAATGCATTCGCAGGCGAGGTCAACATGACCTTGCGAGTAAAAAAATAGTTAAATGAGGTGAACTTAGTTACGAATGGATTGAGCACCTGTTCAAACGGCAGCTGGATATTCAAACCGGCAGACTTGCCACCCACCTCATGCGCACCGCGATTTGCCGCTTCCATAATACCCGGACCGCCACCGGTAATAACAGTAAAACCGTTTTTACCAAGCAGTTTTCCCAACTCATACGCAATCCTGTAGTACTCGGTATCTCTTGAAAGTCGTGCAGAACCCAAAATCGTCACCTCTTGTTCCAGTTGTGATAAAAATTGATACCCTTCGACAAACTCTGCCATGATACGAAAAATTCGCCATGACTCACGATAGTCGGCAATCTCGTGCGTGCTATATCCAAAGGCCTGTTTGGCCTGTTCGTGCATTTTAATGATGTGCTCCTGCCGCATAACTAGGAAAGATGTTCAATATGATATCCAACCCGCAGTACTCGCTCTTCTTGGAGTCGTGGACCCAAAACTTGCAACCCGACCGGCAACCCTGCCTTGGTAAAACCGACCGGAACAGAGAGCCCTGGGATCCCTGCGACAGACGGGCCAACGGCAAATGCGTCAGCCAGATACATTTGCAACGGATCGTCGCTCTTTTCTCCAATAGGAAAGGCCGGGAATGGCGACGTCGGGGTTGCGATCACATCCACTTCGCGAAAGACGCGTTCAAAGTCCTGCATAATCAATGTGCGAACCTTCTGTGCCTTACGATAATATGCATCATAGTATCCGGCAGACAAGGCGTACGTGCCGATCATGATGCGTCGCTTCACCTCTTCCGGAAAACCTTCAGCACGTGTGTTGCCATATACATCAAACAGATTTTCTCCTTCTTTTCGAACGCCATATCGAATACCATCAAGTCGCCCCAAGTTTGAGCTGTCTTCACTCGGCACAATAATATAATACACTGCAATGGCATATTTCGTATATGGTAAAGAGATCGGCACAAGTTCACACCCCAGCGTTTTTAATTGCAAAATCTTTTCTTCAACGATCTGTTTTGTCTCTCCATCCAATCCTTCTGTCTCAAAATATTCTTTTGGAACGCCAACTTTTAATCCTTTAATCTCTTTCCGGAGATGGTGCGTGTAGGCAGGCACCGGATCACTCACAGTCGTCGGGTCCATTGGATCGTTGCCGGCCATGACCTCCATCAGCAGTGCAACGTCTTCAACTGTTTTTGCCAACGGACCGACCGTATCAAGAGAACTGGCCATCGGCATAATGCCATATCGAGAGTTCCTGCCGTAACTTGGACGCAAGCCGGCGAGGCCGCAGAAGGAAGCAGGTTGCCGAATTGATCCGCCGGTATCTTCTGCAATTGCAAAAATACATTGATTGTCTGCAACAGCGGCGGCCGAACCGCCGGACGAACCGCCGGCTACCTTTGTCTCATCATGCGGATTGCGCACCGGTCCATACATGGAGTTTTCATTGCTCGCGCCATGTCCAAATGCATCACAGTTATTTTTTCCCAACAACACACTCCCCTGTTGCCGGATTTTTTGAATCACCGTTGCTTCGTGTGCCGGCACATAGGTGTCTAAAATCTTCGCCGAACCGGTTGAACGCACATCTTTTACGCAAATTGCATCTTTCACTGCAAACGGGACTCCTGTAAGTGGCGATGCGGAGCCGGCGGCAATACGTTCGTCTGCCTTTCGTGCCTCTTCCAGTGCGCTCTCAGTGCACACGGTAATAAACCCGTTGATGACAGGATTTCTTTCTTCAATTCGCTTCAAGCATGCAGTGGCCAACTCAACCGCAGAGAACTCTTTGTTTTTTAAACCTTCTGCTGCTTTTGTAATAGTCAACTCATGTGTCTCCATATTATTCACCATCAAATACGGCCTTCACCTTAAGAAGTCTGCCCATGCGTTCAGGAAAAGCGGCAATCAGCTTCTCACGAACTTCTTCAGGACATGCTACAACAGTATCTTCACGAAAGACATCTTCAAGCCCGGTCACCTGGCAGGTCTCCGGGGTCATCTCAGTATCGACTTCATTCAACATCTCAATATACTCCAAAATCACAGAGATCTGCTCTGCATATTTTTGTCGATCCTCCTCGGTTGTGGATATGCGCGCTAAGGTAGCGACGTGGGCAATATCCGCAGAAGTCAACTTCGTAGGCATAAAAGTGTGTCTAGTGTAGCCTAAAAAACGATTATTGTCCACCGATCATCTGTAAAAACTGTCGTTCGTCGAGAAGCCTGACTCCCAGGGCTTCGGCGCGGTCTTTTTTACTTCCAGGATTTTCACCGGCAACCACATAATCGGTCTGTTTGCTTACCGAACCGGAGACATCACCGCCGCGAGCACGAATTTTTTCTTTCGCCTCGTCCCGGGTCAACGACTCCAACGTGCCGGTGAGCACAAACGTTTTTCCTGCCAATATTTGTGACGAAGATGTCTGCGGCCTCTTGATAATAACGCCGTTTTTTTCCAACTCATCAATATGATGCCGGTTGTGAACATTCTGAAAAAACTCACAGATTGACTGCGCCACAGTCGGACCAATGTCTTGCACCTCTTCTAACTTTTCCGGAGGGGCATCTATGAGCTTATGAATATGTTTAAAGTGGTCTGCAAGACGAACAGCAGTTTCTTCTCCGACATGAGGAATTCCCAGCCCAAAAATGAGACGATACAATGGAACTGTCTTCGATTTTTGAATCGCATCGACCAAATTTTGGGCTGACTTTTCTGCAAACCGTTCGAGCGGTTCAAGATCACCCCGGGTGAGTGTAAAAATGTCTGCAGGATTCTTGATCAATCCTTCGTTTATGAGCTGTTCCACAATCTTTTCTCCCATCCCGTCGATATCAAATGCTTTTTTCGATACAAAATGAATAATCCGCTCTCGCTCTTGGGCATAACATTTGGGATTCTTACAAAACAATGCTGCAGACTTTTCTTTTTTCTTCT
>MFQB01000010.1 GCA_001784275.1 Candidatus Magasanikbacteria bacterium RIFCSPHIGHO2_02_FULL_47_14 | reverse complement strand
CTAGGCTCTACATATTTATATTCACTCTATGAATTTCGAAGGTGTTCACGAAAAAACAGTCGTCATCGTCAAACCGGATGGTGTCCAACGCGGCTTGGTCGGCGAGGTGATTGCCCGCCTGGAACGAAAAGGACTGAAGATCGTGGGACTCAAGTTAGAGTATCTCAGTGAAGAAAAGTTGCGCGAACATTACGCCCACCATGTGGAGAAGCCGTTTTATCCCGGACTGGAGGCATTTATGAGATCAAGTCCGGTTGCAATTATCTGTGCTGAGGGTCGCAAAGCAGTTGA
The DNA here is from genome assembly GCA_001784275.1 of Candidatus Magasanikbacteria bacterium RIFCSPHIGHO2_02_FULL_47_14. Lineage (GTDB taxonomy): Bacteria > Patescibacteriota > Patescibacteriia > Magasanikbacterales > UBA922 > MFQB01. The sequence continues at coordinate 9,539 of MFQB01000010.1, read as the reverse complement.
TGCGGTTCGTCTTATCGCCGGCATCACCGACGCCAGTGGAGCAGATGCCGGAACAATTCGTGGTGACTTGGCAATGGGTTTTGCAAACGTGGTGCACTGTTCTGACTCAGTTGAGACCGCAAAAGCGGAAGTGTCTCGGTTTTTTAAAGAAGAAGAGATTTTTGACTACAGCAAAACCGAATATCTCCATGTCTACATGGAAGACGAACGGAAAGGTGTACAAATTTAACTGTATCTATGCAACATATTGAAGAAACCGAAGAAACAAAAGACGAATGTTGCGGCAGTGGCTGCTGCACGGAAACGGAAGGAGAAGCCGAAGGGAATTGCGGTTGCGAATGTGAGTCCAAACCCGAAGTCGCTTCTGAAGAATAAAAAGATTTTACAAAATCCCCAGTATCACGGGGATTTTTGTTTGCCTTTACAACAATTTTTGTATAAAGTAGGTACCTATGATTCGGCAAATTCTTGACCTGCATACACATTCCAAATACTCGCGCGCGTGTTCCAAGGAACTGGAGTTGCCCAAAATAGCTGCAACCTGTGCTATTCGGGGTATTGATATCGTTGCAACCGGTGATTTTACTCATCCGAAGTGGTTTGCGCATCTCAAGGAACAGCTGAAAGAGAGTGGAGATGGAATATATCAGCTCAACTCAAAAAGTAGCACGAGTGGAAGCAGCACAAAATTTTTAATTGGCACTGAGGTTGCAGTTATTAAAAAACATAAAGACAAGGTTCGCAGACTTCACCTGTTATTGTTTGCTCCCTCTCTCGAAGTTGCTGAGAAGTGTATACAAGAACTACAAAAGAGAAATATTAATCTCAATGCAGACGGCAGGCCCATTATTGGCATGACTGCCAAAGATTTGTTGCAGCTCATACTCGAAGTTGATGAACGCATGGTCATGATACCGGCACATGCCTGGACACCATGGTTTGGTGTCTTTGGTTCCAAAGGCGGGTATGACTCTCTGGAAGATGCGTTTGAAGAGCTGGCGCCACGGATTTTTGCGATTGAAACCGGATTATCCAGTGATCCGCTGATGAACTGGCGTTGTTCGTGGTTGGATCGTATCTGTATGGTCTCCTGTTCTGACGCGCATAGTCCGCAAAAGTTGGGCAGAGAAGCAAATGTTTTTCAGTTTACAGATGAAAAAGAAATTTCATACGACGAGATCATGCGGATCCTTCGTACACAAGATAGAAAAAAGTTTTTATACACGGTTGAATTTTATCCGGAAGAGGGAAAGTATCATTACGACGGACATCGCGAATGTAAGGTCTCGTTTCATCCGCGTGAGACGAAAAAGCATAAGGGAGTATGCCCGGTATGTAAGCGCCCGTTAGTTATTGGTGTCATGAACCGGGTGGAAGAGTTGGCAGATCGAACGGAAGATGAGGCTCGCACGACTGGCACACAGCGTATTCCGTACAAAAATCTGGTTCCGCTCCCTGAGATTTTGGCAGATACGTTTCATGTAGGAGTGGGGACAAAGCGTGTCGTTGAGGCGTACACAGACCTTATCACACACTGCCGCTCTGAGTTTTCTTTGCTTCTTGATACGCCATTGGAAAAGATTGAACAGTACTCCTCAAAACAGATTGCCCAGGCGATTGGATGTGTGCGCGAAGGCCGTATTCATATAGAGCCGGGGTACGACGGTGTCTTTGGTGTTGTACGCGTATTTGGTGACAAGGAAGATCATGGCGGAACGAAACAACTTGGCATGATGTTGGAGTAACAAAACTATACCAATATAAAAATCCCCTTGCGGGGATTTTTATTTATCTTTTGCGGCGTGCTACTTTTTTCTTTTTAGCAGCTGGTCGGCGCTTGCGTGCTGGTGCCTTGCGCTTCTTTGGAGCTGCGCGTCTCTTTGCTTTACGTACTACTTTCTTTGCCATAATTGACACCTCCTCTCTTATGAAGATAGAGTTTCGTCTGGTACTTTGATATGACCATGGTACACACCAAATGGATGTAACAAGACGATGAAGATCTTTACATGACAAGCATGGATGTAAAAATCAAAACGACCTTTGTGATTAGTATAAATGGTTTTTATTTTTTTTGAAACAGTTTTGTCAATCAAGCTGTGCATAACTTTTGTTGTGGTATGCGTGTAATAAAAAAATAAAACGCGTGACAGCGCGTTTTATTTTTTATATTGTTACATGACAATGTCCTCTCGGGAGGAATCGAACCTCCATCGCAGGTTCCGGAAACCTATGTTCTATCCATTGAACTACGAGAGGGTGTGTGACTGCATCAGAGGTGGCGACGGTTCAAGAAAAGATTGCAGCTGATGCAAAAAAATTTTTGCACGTGCGATATTTTTTTCCACCCACGTTCTGCCAAAGTGATCGATGTGCCATAGGAGCATGTCCCTTTCTTGAATCCACGCGAGAAACTCATGCAACACAATAGCCAGTTGTTTTTTTGCAATGGTGGTTTTTAACTGTAACTTTTGAAGTGACAAGAACCACCAGATCATAAGCTTGTAGCTGAAGTGGTACATGCGTGATGCCTCGACCAGCGCGTACATGTTTTTGGTACGTTCAATATTCAATACGTCGAGCATGTCTGCGTCTTGCAAGATATCCGTCAGAATCCTGTTTTTCTTCCGCATCAAAATTTTTGTTAATATCTTTCCGGTTCCAATACTTTTGCAGAAGATCATTCGCGTTGCCGTGCCAACGACACTCCCAAACACGCCACATCGAATTGACTCTCGCCATAAAAATAAGGCAGAGAGGATATCGTCAAAAAATGGCATAAAAATGATCGACGGCCGCCGGCTGAGCGTGCGGCTGACATCATGCCACCATGCAGCAAGTCGTAACGCCTCGCGTTGGCGCTCGTCACATCCGAGAGCCACGGCAAACGTTTCAACTGACTGCACGACTCGTCGTACATGGGACAGATCATGGAGCTGATCACGTGAAAGTGTCATCCGCTCTTCTGCGCGTCTGGTCAGTTGGTCTATTTTTGAGCTATTCATAACAGAAAGAGTATAACAGAGGGTACCCACCGTTGCAACCATTTGCCTTGATTTGGGCCGTCTTCTTTGCTATTATTGTTTCGTTATTTGAGAGACACGGGCCAGTAGCTCAGTTGGTTAGAGCACCACCCTTATAAGGTGGGAGTCGATGGTTCGAGTCCATCCTGGCCCACATGAACACCATACCCCCACATACATCGTTCACGACTGCCTCTGAAGACAAAGGATCGCGTTTGGATTTTCTTCTCGCACAAAAACTTGGGATGACGAGGAGTCAGGCACAAAAGTTGATTCGGAGCGAGACGGCGTTGGTCAACGGAAGATCGGCGAAAGTTGGATATGAAATCCGTTTGAATGACGTTGTCGAGTTTGTTGAAAAGGTGCACAAGAGAGAAAAAGTGTATAAAGCCATGGAGCAGTCAGTTCGAGACGTCCCTGTCATCGCTGAAACGGATGAGTATCTGGTTGTCAACAAGCCAGCCGGTGTGCTGGTGCATCCGACAGAGGCGCATGAAGAACACACACTCGCAGCATGGCTTTTGACACGATATCCGGAACTTGAAGACGTTGGTGAGCACCCGGATCGGCCCGGAATTGTTCATCGTTTGGACAAAGAAGCATCGGGCCTTCTTGTTGTTGCAAAGACAACTGCTATGTTTCACCACTTGAAACAACAGTTTCAACAACGCACCACAGAAAAGTTTTACGACGTGCTTGTCTACGGCGAGGTGGAACGAGAATATGGCATGATTACCTTTCCGATCGATCGTGGTCCTGACGGCAGGATGGTTTCACGGCCAAACATAGATGAGGTTACGCTCGAAACAGTGCGGACCATACAACCGGGTCGCGAGGCTATCACAGAGTTTTGGGTTGAAGGTCGCTTTGTCAATCATACGTTGTTGCGCGTCAAAATTCATACCGGCAGAACGCATCAAATCAGAGTGCACTTCTTTGCGTATAATCATCCGGTTGTTGGTGATACACTCTATAAACAGCGACGTTTTCGTGAAGCCCGTGGACAACAACCGCTCAGTCGATTATTTTTGCATGCAACCGAGTTAAGTTTCAGTACATTGGATGGCAGCCGTGTTTGTTACACCGCGCCATTGCCTGAGATATTGGTGGAGTATCTATCCACACTTCATTCACGGTGATATACATACGTATGCAATCAGAAAAGCGTGTCCTTATCATCGCCGGCCCCACAGGTTCCGGTGAAAGCACCATTACTCGTGAGTTGATCAGACGGTATCCGGTATTTACCCGGTTGGTTACTGCAACGACCCGGGCTCCGCGGTTGGATGAAAAGGACGGTATTGATTATTATTTTTTTTCTGAAGAAAAGTTTAAGCAGGAGTTGGCGCAAGGCAATATACTGGAACATACCTTTGTCCCGGGTCGGGGGGTGTACTACGGGACCTATAAACCGGATTTGGAGCAAAAACTTGCTGCCGGTTTTAGTATCATTGTTAATCCGGACGTGGTTGGCGCTCAGTACTATAAGGACCAGTATGGGGCTACGACTGTTTTTGTAAAAACCGAATCCCTTGACGTGTTACAGGAGCGACTGATTGGCCGCGATCCCTCTATGAGTGCGGATGAACTTCAAAAACGTCTTGCCGCAGCTCAGTATGAGCTGGAACATGAACAAAAGTTTTACGACTACGTCATTTTTAATCGAAATGGCATGCTTGACCAGACCATAGATGAGGTCGTGGGCATCCTTCGCCAGGAGGGTTATTCTCTTGACAAAGGCGTCGAAGTACGATAGAGTAGCGCCATATTTATTCAACCGATCTATCGTATTGTATGAGCGAAGATATTCGTCTTTCTGTGAAACCAGGTATGATCGTCCGGGTTCACCAGAAGATTAAGGACGTCAATAAAAAAGGAGAAGAAAAAGAACGTATCCAGATTTTTGAAGGAACTATTTTAGCGGTGAAGCATGGCACAGAAGCCGGCGCGACCTTTACTGTCCGCAAGATTTCAGAAGGAGTCGGTGTTGAAAAGATCTTCCCGATCCACTCCCCGGTAGTCACGAAGGTCGAAGAGGTGCGACGCCTCCGGGTTCGTCAGGCACGACCGTATTACCTGAGAAACTACAACAAACGTTTGAAAGAAGTTGACGTACAGGCAACAGCCAAGGAAACAACAAAAGAATAAAGTAAAACAAAAAATATCCCGACTCAGTCGGGATATTTTAAATTCAGCCGGCGTTATATATTTTTCTTCAGGTACATCCCGGTGAAACTCTTTTTTTCTTTCATGACTTCTTTTGGAGTTCCGGCTGCGACGACCTCGCCACCTTTATTTCCACCTTCCGGCCCCAGATCGATGATATAGTCTGCACTTTTGATGATGTCGATATTATGTTCGATCGTAATCACCGTATTTCCCTTGTCAACGAGTTGGTTCAGGACATGCAAGAGGCGAGTAATGTCTTCAAAGTGCAAGCCGGTGGTCGGTTCGTCCAAGATATATAAGGTTTTTCCTGTTGACCGACGTGACAACTCGGTTGCAAGTTTAATACGTTGTGCCTCACCACCAGAAAGCGTGGTGGCCGGCTGACCAAGATGCAGATACCCCAATCCCACGTCGCGAAGAATCTTTAGTTTTTCTGAAATTGCCGGTACGTCGTTGAAAAAGCGGTACCCTTCTTCTATCGTCATCTCAAGGACGTCAGCTATGTTTTTTCCTCGATAATGAATCTCAAGCGCCTCTTTCGTATAGCGCTCGCCTTCACACTCGTTACATTCAACAAAGACGTCAGACAAGAACTGCATGGGGATGCGTCGGTATCCTTCTCCGGCACACGCCTCGCATCTGCCGCCGCCTTTGACGTTAAAACTGAACATGCCCGCATCAAATCCGCGCAAGCGTGCCTCCGGCTGGTCGGTGTATAAGTCTCGAATTGCGGTGAAGACACCGGTATATGTTGCCGGATTACTCCGAGGCGTGCGTCCGATAGGTGTTTGGTCGATCGAGATTACCTTATCGACCCCATTCATACCTTTTATTTTTGTATGTTCGCCCGGTTCAGACTTTGCGCGGTAAAAGTGTTTCGCAAGCGCTTTCGCCAAAATATCAATGACAAGAGTTGACTTGCCGGAACCTGAAACACCGGTAACCGAGATGAAGGTTGCGAGCGGAAATGCAACGGTGATGTTTTTTAAGTTGTAGCCCTTCGCCCCAATCACCTCGATCTGTTTTCCGTTCCCTTTGCGATATTTTACCGGGGGAGGAATAGACTTTTTACGGGAAAGATAGAGTCCTGTCAAAGAGTTTTTGTTTTTTTTGATACTAACCGGTGTGCCACTGGCAATGATTTCTCCGCCATACTCTCCTGCGCCCGGACCCACGTCCACGACAAAGTCCGCCGCTTCAATGGTGGCCTGGTCGTGTTCAACAACAATCACGGTGTTGCCGATATCACGTAATGTTTTCAGGGTATCAATCAACTTATCGTTGTCTTTTGGATGTAAACCGATCGACGGTTCATCCAAAATGTAAATAACGTCAGTCAACCCGGTTGATAGCTGTGTCGAAAGACGAATACGTTGCGCTTCACCACCGGAGAGCGTTGTCACGGATCGATTCAATGTGATATAGGGGAGACCAACGCGAATAAGATTTTCCAACCGGGTGCGGACTTCGTTGATAATAGGAGAAGCAATGCCGATTTCTTTTTTGTCTTTCACTGACTCAAGAAATCCTTTCTCTGCTTTTGAGGTAAAGAACTCGAGGGCCTCCTCGATACTCATCTCAACCATGTCGGCAATGGAGTAGTCTCCAATTTTTACAAAAAGTGAACTTTGTTTGAGACGTCGGCCATCACAGGTTGGGCAGATCCGTTCTCGCATGTAGTGTTCGATCTCTTTTCGAATATAGTCTGAGTCGGTTTCAGCATGACGCTGGACTAAGTTCGAGACGATTCCTTCAAATGTGATGTTCTTGTCCCCAACCAGGTATGTTTCATCATTGGTTCCATAGTAGAGAACATCGAGAACCGGCTGAGGAAGATCTTGTACAGGTGTTTCCAGAGAAAAGTTATGTTTTTCTGCAACCGCGCCAAGCAGTTTTTGATAGTAGTTTTGATTTCCCACAATGCGTGTCCATGGCTGGACAGCGCCTTCAGCAAGAGTCAAGCGGGGATTGGGAATCACCAACTCCGGATCCACGTCCAATGTATAGCCAAGACCGGTGCAACGAGGGCAAGCTCCGTATGGGCTGTTAAAACTAAAACTTCGCGGCTCAACCGGTTCAAAGATATGTCCGGTGCTCGGAGAGTAGGGTGAAGTGGCAAAGATTTTTTCTTCGCCCGCCAAATCACTTGCCACGATGATGAATCCGTTCGACAGATCCAAAGCTTTGTCAACAAGCATCGGGATAGAGAGCTTATTTCCCGGGGTCACCTCTCCAACCACCACGTCAATATCGTATTCTTTTGTTGTATCGAACCGATATTTTTTTACCTCCTTGAGGTTCATAGTCACACCATTGACTCGCACACGCTCAAAACCGGACTGCTCCAAGGTCGCAATCAGGCGTTTTGGTTTGATTTGCGTACGTTTCGTAAGAGGAGAAAGGAGCAAGAACTTCCCTCCCTCGCGCGCCTTTTTTCGAATAGTTTCTGCAATTTCTCCGGCAGTATACTGAGTCACCGTGGTATTGCTCTCAGGATCGTACTGAGTTCCAAGACGGGCGAATAACAACCGAAGATAGTCATAAATTTCAGTCACAGTACCCACGGTTGAGCGTGGATTTTGAGAGATATTTTTTTGGTCGATGGCGATGGTTGGAGAGAGGCCTTTGATTTCGTCAACATCCGGTTTGTCCTGAATATCCATGAACTGCCTTGCATATGCGGACAAACTCTCTGCATATCGTCGTTGGCCTTCTGCGTAGATGGTGTCAAATGCCAGACTGGACTTTCCTGAACCTGATAGCCCGGTGATCACCACAAGTTTATTTTTTGGGATGTGGAGTGAGACGTTCTTCAGGTTGTGAACGCGGCTGTTGGTAATAATGATATCGTTGTGCGGCATAGATTACATGACGTGACAGGCAGAATTAAGAGATTACAGACAACTGGTATAGTCAAACTGTGCATACGCTCGGATACGGTCAGATTCGTCATCAATGTCTTCTATGGTGCTCACGTCAACATCGATTCGTATTCCTTTTCTCAGTTCTTCAGGGGAGATGAATAACTCAGGCGGTGCTTTTTTGAGCAAGCAGTCAGCATCCCAGTTATTTTTATCTCCCAGATCAATACCAAGGTGATTTTGTTTTATGACCCCAATAAAGTGACGTTCGTCGGCGGTAAATTCAAGGTTTTCGTTCATATCCAAACTTAAGACAAAACCTTTTAACTTATCTTTCCCTCCGCACTCGCTGATGGCGTTATCAATATGTGTTTGAGTAAGGTTTCGAACGTTGTACTGCTGTATTTTTTTTGCTTCATCCGGCTGGTCATTGTCAGGGTCATTTCCCTGTCCCAAAGATATTTTGGGGTATGAACCATCTGTGCAAACGTAATACACCTCCGGTTCGTTTGCCCACTTCCATGTCCAGGAACCAAAAAAGTCGCTTCCCGCGTTTGCATCAAAGTTGGAGCTATAAATTCGACCAGCGACATTTGCCATTTCACACGTTTCTTTTGGGTTTCCAACTCGTTGATAGCAGGTGTTTCCCTCCAGGGAGCAAGCCATTCCTTCGCAGGTTGTTCCGTTTCCTCGGGCAAGCAGATATGTATTTCCACAGTCCGCACGTTCCGGAGTTATCGTAAAACCGCCGCCAGATTCTCCCCCTTCAATTTCCGTGTACTTCTTTTTCTTTTCAGCAATTGTTAAGAGCCGTGCCTCGTCATTACCTGCAAGTTTTGCGACCGGAGTCGAAGAGACGACTCGGTCGCAAAATTGAGAGGTCAGATGTATTGGGTTGATCATCCAGACCTGCGGAAGACGTAAGTTGACAAAGGCGGGGCTGAGCATGTTTAAGATGGTGTACGAGATTGCATAAAGGATAAGACCCATGATTGCTTTGTATATTTTGTTTTGAGCGCTTTTGATTCCTTCGGAGTTGCCACGGGACTGGATCCACTCAAACCCGGCAACCAACACCACAAAAATGGCTAAGACGATTGCAATCTGGAAGCCATACTTGTACATGAACTGGATAAACTCGCCAATGTGCAAAAAGGTTGTTTTTCCACCAAAGGAGATTTGAGTGACGGTTTTTCCTGCAGGGAGACAAAAGCCTGCAGGCTGGTTTTTGGTACCGATTTGAACGGTCTCTCCACAGACTGCTTTGGCGTCAGGTCCGTCATAAAATCCGCTTGCCGCCTCTTGTGTCGTTGCGCCACTGTCTGTCCGCGCTTTTATACAAGCTGACTTTGTCCAGCACCGAACATCAACTGCAAGTGCGGCAGAAGCAGACACGATGTTCCACAGAAAGACTAAAACAACTATCCGGTAGAGAGTTTTCATAAAGTTTTATTTTTTTCACGAAATGTATCCGCAATAATCTTGT
>MFQB01000009.1 GCA_001784275.1 Candidatus Magasanikbacteria bacterium RIFCSPHIGHO2_02_FULL_47_14 | reverse complement strand
GCATGGAAAATGGATTGTGTGCAAAATCGATCTTCTGGAACTCTTCATTCCACTCATACATAGGAAAGTCCACAATCCAGGCCCAGGCAATGACCGACGGGTCTTTCAGCCCCAGCTTCTCACCTGCCAAGTCACGAACCGCTCCCAAAGCCTTACAACTGACTTCCCAGCTATCAGCGACAAAGAAAATAATACTTCCCTCTTCTGGGTGAAGCAACTCTTTGAGCTGAGTCTGCGCTTCTTCACTGAAAAACTTGACAATACTTCCGTCAAACTTTCCCTGATCATACTTCATCCACGCCAAACCTTTGCCGTGGGCACGCTTGACAGCATCTGTAAACTCATCGTCAATCTCTTTACGAGTAAACCGTGCGCCTCCGGGAACTGCCAACGCTCTTACAAAGTCAGCAGTTTGGAAGATTTGAAACCCGGATGTTTTGCCCCAAACGCTCACATCTTGAAACTTCAAATCAAAACGCAGGTCAGGCCGGTCACCTCCATACGTTTCCATACACTCACGAAATGGAATGCGAGGAAATGGCTTTTGTTTGACTCGCCTATTAGTGAGCTGCTCTGTGAGTTCAATAAACATTGGTTCCATAAGATCAAAGAACTCTTCCTTTTCCATGAAGCTGGTTTCGCAATCCAACTGATAAAACTCACCGGGGCTGCGATCTGCACGCGGATCTTCATCACGCATACACGGTGCAATCTGGTAGTATCGATCAAACCCTGCAACCATCAACAGCTGTTTATACTGTTGTGGCGCTTGTGGCAAGGCGTAGAATGTACCCGGATGCAGTCGACTTGGGACCAAAAAATCTCTCGCGCCCTCAGGAGAGCTCACGGTCAAAATCGGAGTCGCAATATCAATAAAGTTGCGCGCATCCATGTACTGCCGAATGTGTGAGATCATCTTGGCACGAAAAATAATATTTTGTTTTAACCGCTCGCGACGCAACTCCAAAAATCGATATTTCAGTCGCAAATCTTCGTCCTCTGCACCTTTGGTAGTTTCAAAGATTTCGAATGGCATCGGTTTCGCTGCACCCAAGACCTCAACTTCAGCAGCCTGCACCTCGATCTCGCCGGTAGCAAGTTCTGTATTGATGGTCTTTTCTTCACGTCTCACGACCTCACCGGAAATTTTAATCACATATTCGTACTTCAGGCCCTCAACTACAGCAAAATTTTTCACACGATCCGGGTGAAATACAACTTGTGTCAATCCAAAACGATCACGGAGGTCAACAAAGATAAGACCGCCCAAGTCCCGTCGTTTATGGACCCATCCGGACAAGATGACTCGTTGTCCAACATGAGACACAGCTAACTCACCGCACGTGTGTGTTCGGTACATAACGTGAGAATATTACAGTTATTTTTTAATTTCGTAACTGACAGACGCTTCGACAACAACTTCATCTGTTCCTGATGGAACAAGCCCTGCTCCACCCCCTTTTCCTTCTGCATAGCCGTAGCCGTACGGATCAAGACCTGGAGCCTGAACGACGTTATCCCACCAGCCGGAAATTTTTCCTAAACGCACACCAAGAGAACCGGCAGTTGCACTCGCCTTTTCCATTGCATCTTTCAATGCTGCTACACGAGCCTGGTGTTTTAAATCGTCGACATTCGATACATCAAAGGTAATACCCAAAATTTGATTTGAACCAACCTTGGTAGCGCCTTGAATGACCTTGCTCACCGACTGATTTTCCTTGGTAAGGTCCTTCACCGTCACAACCAGCTGTTGGTTGGCATCAAATCCGACAACACGAGACTGGCTGTTGTTAAAACTATCATACGTGTATTCGTAGTGAGGTTGAATGGAATACTGCGAGGTATGAATATCTTCTGATGGAATACCGAGTTGCTCAACGGCTTCAGTAATTTTTTGTACACGTTCTGTTAGCTGCTGCAAGGCAACCTCTGCAGTCTCTGCGCGGTCAATTTGTACTCCCAGCGTAACCTTTGCTTTATCCGGTGTATAACTGATCCGACCGGTTCCTGTGACAGATACCTGATAGTTCGAGCGGTTCACAATCGCATCGCGTAAGATCGCGACAACGACGATGCCAGTCAACAGCACCATACCGACAACGACAAGCGCCAATTTGCCCCTGCCCTGTACTTCGTTCTCCATACAATCAAGATAAAACTCCTGTGAATGTTATCCACAGGCTAAGTAGTACATCTATACTATAGGGTAGCAAATTTCCCAAGAAAATACAAGAAAAAAATCCTTGTATTTTTAGACGTTTTTTCGCAGCCGAGCCACAAAAAAACCTTCAATTTCTTCTGTCGGGAGCACACGAAGTGTTTGCTTTACTTCTTTCGAGTATTCGCGCCCTTTCCACGAGGTCAGCGGCGGGTAGGTTTTCAAACCAGGCATATCGATTTTCTCTACCGCTACTTCACTCCCAAGACGTTCAACCAACTTGTCTATCCTTGCTTCGTTCTCTTCCGGGGCCATGGTACAGGTCGAATAGACGAGTACACCCCCTGGTTTTAACGCACTCCAGGCAGCCAGCAAAAGTTTGTGCTGTCGGAAGGCCAGACGTTTTATTTTCTTTTCATTCCAGTACCCATACGTCTTTGGCACTCCTTCGATAAATCGAGCCTCACCGCTGCAGGGTGCATCCACCAAAATCCGGTCAAAATATTCAGAATACTGCCGGCACAACGCGGATCCATCTTCCATTCTCATGATGAAATTCCAGCCTTCTGCCTCGTCGCTCACTCCTAAAGTATCCATATTGGCTTTGAGACGAAAAAATCGTACTTTGTTCAGCTCATTTGCTACTAACTCCCCCTGTCTGCGCATCGCGGCAGCAATCTGAGAGGTCTTGCTCCCGGGAGCTGCGGTTAAGTCCAAAATTTGCTCCCCCGGTTGTGCACCAATGGCAAGCGGTGGAACCATGCTTGCCAAACTTTGAATATAAATCTTGCCACTTGTATATAAATCCAACTCGGTCAACTCTCGTTTGGTTTTGTTGGGCTGTAAGATAAAGGCAAAGCCATACCACGAAACATTTTTTGTCTTAAAACCCCGATCTGCAAGGGCCTCCATAACCTCTGCCTTTGTCGCTTTCAGTGTGTTCACGCGAAACGTTGTGGGACGATCAATAAATGTTTTTAAGACCTGTTGACACTGTGATGTACCGACAATGCCGGAGAGCCGTTCAACAAATGTTTCCGGCAGTCCTTTTGGCAAATTTTTCTTCTTTTGTTTCTTTCGACCCATACCAGTAATCTAAAATAAAAGCCGGAAAATGAATGATACAACAATCCTGGTCAAAGATCCAGGCATAACGCTTAACACGAGCGACTGAAAAAAGTGAACGACCTGTCTCTCAGCCAGTGCAAGGGCTTGAGAAAGACCTCGTGAAAAAACAACGACCGAAGAACTGCTCACAACCGATGTCAGCGGCTCAGGAGTTACCGGCTCAGGAGTGACCAGGCGTTCCTTTGGAATCTCTTCAACACTCTCTACACCAAAAACCTGATCAAACTCTTCGACATATACAAAAGGAGGGGCTGATGTATATGAGGTTGTATCTGGTCTTGACTCCGGAGATCCTGGTTCTCTCGGCAAGTCTCCGCCTCCAATTTCTTGGGCATCCGGTTCTTGAACATCTGGCATCGGCGTTCGTAAATCTGGTATATCAATACTCTCCTGCGGCGGTACCGGACTCTCCGGCTGGCCTTCGACAGTGTCTGTCTGTTTATTGTCTTCCGAGATCTCGTCCACAGTCGATGTGGCGGGTATCATATCTATATTTTCCAAAACAATCGGCGGGCCCAAAACAAAAGACCCTTCTTTTACATCGAAGTTTCCTGCACGGTCCAAAGCAGTAATCTGGACAAAGTACTCTGCAGACGGATCAAGCTGGGTCGTCAAAATAACATGGCTGGAGGTGTACCCTTCACCCCACACTGCTGTAGCCTCATACAGCGGTGTCCGACCGTATCGAAATACACCCATCGTCGGTTCACTTGTTTCCCACACAACCCGAACGCTGCTGGTTGTAATATCAGCAAATATTAACGATACAATCGTTGGCTGAGTACGGTCCGCACTCCCACCGATTCCTGTGCCTAAGGTATTCGGGCCGGGTACACCGTTCAGAATTGTCACGCTCATTGTTGTCTGGTCAGCATTGGCCGGATATGGAAAAAAATAAAAAACAGTGCAGATTGCAACTATAAAAAAACTACCGTACCGCTTCCAATTTCTCATACGTACTTGCTATTATGCCGCAAATGGCACCTGCTGATCAACAAAGTGGTAATAATACGTGCGATACTGTGGGGTTCGCAAGTACTCGTCCCACCGATCTTGCAAAAAATATCGCAACGCATATCCACTTTCGTCTAAAAAAACCGCTTCAGGAAAGTGTTCACCTGTTTTTGGATTGGTAACTTCTGCGAGCGCCTCCGGAAAAAGATCGTAATATCGTTTGTTTTTCTCAAAGAACTCTTCTGAGGGAATCCCACACCAAGGCAAGACTTGATGTGTGAGCGACAACTTAAACACCCCCGGCTCTTGTTCGTGGATCAAACCACGAAAAAATCCGTGATGTATCATTTTTTTCCATAACAACATTTGTTCTTCATCTTCAGTAATACGCGTCATAATATCGGCAACTTCGTGAGAGCTCTCTTCACCTTCACCCACTATAAACCCTACCGCGTCTTTTACGTCTTCTGACTGAGTTGTCGCTGCCACGTCAGCAGTTGTCGTTGATTGTGTCCGCGCAGAATCTGCGACATTGTCGTCCGCAGTGTCATCGGTATCGTAATACTCCAAGACATCTTCTTCACTTGCGGCGCTACCCTCTTCTGCGTTTATTCCTTGTAGACTTTCGATAATCTCATCTAACTTTAAACGCACGTCTGTTAAAAACAACTGTGCATCTTGTTTTTGTCCTTCTTCTGACTCATAGAAAACAATAAACTTTTCAATCAGTCTCTGGAGTTTTTCTCTTAAAGAAGGGCCTGTCTTTTCTGTTTTTCCAACCGACGTAAGTGCCTCATGCAAATGAACAAGATCCGCAAAGCGGCCTTGGCAACCGTCAAATAATGGCTGCAAGGATTTCTGATATTCCTGAAATTCTGCCTGCTGCTGATCAAAATATCCGTCCCAATGTGTGCTGATGGTATGTAAAATATTACCGAAAAAAACTAACTCGTCCTCTGCATACCGATCAAGTTGCTCTTGTTGTTTTTCGTACAACTCCACCAGGTACTCGGCGTTGCCTTCAGATGCTTCTTTATAGGCACGCTCCACTTCCTGACCCACTGGTGAATCTGGAGTATGCAAATTCAACAAACTACTCTGCATGGCTTCGGGAGAAATACGTGGTTGTGGAGTCTGAAGTTCTTCTTGAGGAAAGGCCTCACGCGATGGCCCCATAAAAAAGTGTTATGTCTACGGTCTGATGCGGTTAAGCAAACGAGGAAATGGGATAGTTTCACGGATGTGTTGCACCCCGCAGATCCAACCCACAGTCCGCTCGAGGCCGAGGCCAAATCCTGCATGCGGCACCGAACCGTAGCGACGTAAGTCAAGATACCACTGATATTCCGGCCCTTGGAGTCCTTCTTTTTCGATAGCCGATTTTAACTTATCGTAATTATCTTCACGTTGTGACCCGCCAATGAGTTCTCCAGACCCCTCAATACCGATAAGATCATCATTTAATACAAGGTCGGGGTTTTCCGGGTCCTGCTTCATATAAAACGGCTTAATGGTCTTGGGCCATTTATGAATGAAAATCGGCAATTCAGAATTTTGTGTAAGCAATCCTTCATCGTCGTTGCCAAGGTCATCCCCAAACTTGATGTCTGAACCAAGCGTATGGAGTTGGTCGATGGCTTCGGTGTATGTAAGGCGAGGAAACGGCCCATGAATCTTTTGCAGGGGTTCGAGCGGCCGCTCGAGTATGGCCAGCTCTTGCTGACACTTTTCCAGACAACGTGCAACAATAAATACGATCATCTGTTCCTGAATATGCATATTGTCTTCGTGCTCAACAAATGTTGCCTCAGCGTCCATCATCCAAAACTCGGTAAGATGACGCCGGGTTTTACTCTTTTCAGCACGAAACGTCGGACCAAAATCGAATGCGCGGCCAACTGACATCACTGCCGCCTCAAGATACAGCTGTCCTGACTGTGACAAAAATACGGTTCCTTCGTCAAAGTACTCGATACCAAAAAGTGTCGTTGCGCCTTCACAGGCGTTTGGTGTAATAATCGGAGTGTCAATCTTGATAAATCCTTCCTGGTGAAAGTAGTCATACACCGCCTGTATGACAACATCACGGACGCGCTGAATCGCCCACTGGCGTTTGCTGCGCAACCATAAGTGACGATTGTCAAGCAAAAACTCTGGACCATGTTCTTTGTGTGCAATCGGGTAGTCAGAAGCCTGTTGGACAATACTCAGTTCACGGACCTGGAGTTCGTACTCCCCCGGTTTACGCGGATGCTCTGATACTGTTCCGGTCGCAATAACTGAAGACTCTTGAGTTATTGCTTCTGCCGCAGCCCAGGTCTCATCTGTAACACTGCCTTTCGAAACAATAGCTTGGATAAACCCTGATCCATCTCGAAGCTCCAAAAATGCAATAGACCCTGACGAACGTTTGTTGTACAGCCAACCCTTAATTGTAACTTCTTGGCCAACTGTAGCAGAAATATTGCTAATTCGAATATACATAATACGTCAATAAAAGCACTCTCAGGGTAGCATACTTTTATACCTCAATCAATGTGTAGACTGTTTTCGTTTCCGGCTTTGATACCAGGTAATCAGCAGCATATTCAAAAGCAAAAGACCGCCGACCATGCCTGCAGCCACCCATGGAGACGTTTCAGAAGAAGTTCTCTTTTGTACTTGAACAGTAAAAACCTCTTCACGTTTTTTATCGTTATCTTCAAATCGTGTCAGGATCTGATACCTTCCTGCACGCGGAAAAACATACGACAAAACCATGTGCTCTGCCTCAGGAGCCAGTGTCCCTGAAAACAAAATATCGTCGTCCTGAGAAATACGTACCCAGAGTGACGCTGGTGGAACCGGCTTTTGATCTTGTTTCCGAACAAAGTTAAAGGCAAGAAATGCACCTTCTCCCGCCACTATCGGCGAGGGATCATATCCAAAGTCCTCGATCACCTCTCCGAGGTCACGATCTTCACCGCCGGCTAAATGCGCTGAGGCGCCAGGCATGTACCCCAGCTGTATTGCAACCATCAAACAGAGAATTATCTTTTTCATACTCAGTCAGTATACCAAACCTCAAAAAAATGTGGTACACTAAGAACAATTATACTTCTATGATTTTTTTCTCTGCAAAAAATGCCGTCCTGAACGATGTCGCAAAAATTTTAGACAACAAAATTCAGTTTTTACTCGATAGTATTGGTGATGGAATTTTTTTGGTTGATGCAAAAGGAACCATCCGAATCGTAAACTCTGCCGCGACTGAGTTGCTGGGGATCTCGGCTGAAAAGTTGATTGGGGAGTTTTGTCTCAAACCGTTCGGTGCACTGAACGACAAAGGCGTGGTCATTACGAAAAAAAATGCAGCGCTCATGGAGGCAATCACCGACGGGAAAAAAACCGTGAACGCCATTCGACAGTTTAAAAAACATACAGGAGCATTATTTTGGTCATCGATCACCGTAACTCCGATTCGTGACCGTAATAAAACCAAAGGTGCAATTATTGTATTTCGTGACATCACAGAAGAAAAAAAGGAGGAGGAGTACCATGCAGACTTCGCGAGAGTCGCCAGTCACCAACTTCGCACGCCACTTGGCAACGTGCAGTGGGCGTTGGAGTATGTTCTCACGGAAAAAGAAGGAAAATTAAACAAGACTCACAAGGAGTACTTGCAACAGGCATACAAAACGCTCCACGAGATGAACACCCTTATCAACGACTTGTTGAACGTTTCTCGTCTCCAAAATCAACATATCCGTGAAGACGTCGAACATACCGCCGTTGAGGAAATTCTAGATAAGGTGATTGCCGACCTCCAGCATTTTGCGACTGCGAATAACGTGAGATTTGATATTGACCTGGATACTGACAAGATGCATGATGTAAAGGTGGACAAGCACCATCTGCGGACTATTGTCCAAAATCTCATAGAAAACGCCATTCGGTACGCCAACCCACACACTGCCATTAGATTGGTCATAAAACGACAGGGCCAGGATGTGTTGTTCTCTTGTGCAAATGAAGGAATCGGCATTCCAAAACAAAGCCAACAGTTCATTTTTGCAAAGTTTTTTCGGGCAAAAAATGCGATCAAAAAGCAGGGCGATGGCACTGGACTCGGCTTATATATTACGCACGAGTTAGTGCGTTTGTACGACGGCAAGATTTGGTTTGAGAGCATTCCAAACAAGACGACGACTTTTTCAATTCTCTTTAAAGCCTAACCCCTCTCAATATGCCAGCCGCAAAAAAGAAAATACTCATTGTCGAAGACGATGTTTTTTCGTTACGCCTCTACTCGTCGCGTTTTACGCAGGAGGGATTTGACGTCATCGAAACACCGGAAGGCAACGTAGTTATGCGACTCGCCGAACAAAATAAGCCCGACATCTTTATTGTTGATATCATGTTACAAGACGGAAATGGATTTGAGATTATTAAAGATATCCGGGCCGACGCTGCATTTAAAAAAACACCGATTGTTATACTCTCGAACCTTGGACAGGAGCGCGACATCGAAGAAGGTCTGCATCTCGGTGCCAATGAATATTTTGTGAAAAGTAACACTCGACTTCAGGAAATTGTCGATACCGTCAAACGTCTTGTCGAATAATTTATTTAACCTTCTCATATGGCAAACCATGCCTATCACATCCTGCGTCTTGGACTGGGTGTAACGTTTGTTATTCTCGGATTCCAGATCTTGTCCGCCCCCCTGGCCTGGGCAGGATTTATGCAACCTTGGGCTCAAGGAATGATCCCTGGGGACTTAGCTCAATTCATGAAAACCACAGGGATTATCGATATCGTCATTGGCGCCTGGTTAATTTTAGGATTCAAGGTGTGGATTCCAGCGTTACTTGGTAGTCTCCACATCGCAGGGGTTTTACTGACTACAACTGGAAACCTCGATAGTCTCATTGCTCGAGATATTGGCCTTCTCGGTGGAACGCTAGCGCTTTTGTTTGATCGCTGGCCACATCGAAGATAGTCGTCCCAGGCGTACAGTGTCAACATAAAAAGGAACCGCAGTCAGGTTCCTTTTTATAACCGGTCGTTACTCTTCATCTTTTTCTTTTCCTTCATCGCCATTTTTATCTTTATCTTCCATTTCTTTGGCGTCTTTTTCTCCCATTTCTTTCCCAATTTTCATGTTGTCGTCTTTGTCATCGCGCATAGGCTTGGGGTTAAATGAATTATATATCTAGTATGCCTCTCTCAAAAAAATTGTCAAGATGGTCTATTGTTATAATTTAAAATAACCCCGACTCAGTCGGGGTTATTTTAGTGTCTGAAACGACTTTACGCCACGCGGCTCACTTTGATAGCATTCAATCCTTTTGGACTTTCTGCTACTTCAAATGTGACTGCGTCGCCTTCTTTGAGTTCGTTGAAGCTGACGCCAACCAACTCATTTGAATGGAAGAAAAGGTCTTTTTCTTCACCTTCGCGCTTGATGAAACCGAATCCTTTGTCGGTCAATCGAGCAATAATACCTGTGTTCATAGATATTGTATTATTCAGTTAAAAACTGAGGTTAATAATGTGATGTGGTAGAGCTAGCCAAACTCGACCACGTTTGTTGATAGCATCTATTCGATCCTACTTAGGATAGCACAAAACTCTTAAGATTGCAACCTCGTCAGGTCCAGAGAGTCGTCTACCTTTATTTGGCTCACAAACTCCGGCATGTGGGAGATAAGGATCATGGCCCCCTCAAAGGCGTCCAATGCTCTCGCAATAACCGGAATATGACGAAAGTTAATGTGGTTTGTGGGTTCGTCCAAAACGAGAAGTCCGGGACGCATAAGGACAAGACGAGCAAAAGACAGGAGTCCTTTTTGCCCTTCGGAGAGGTTGGAGACACGATGGCCCATAAGATCACCGGTGATCAAAAAACCTGCAGCAACAGAACGCATCT
>MFQB01000008.1:9707-15599 GCA_001784275.1 Candidatus Magasanikbacteria bacterium RIFCSPHIGHO2_02_FULL_47_14 | reverse complement strand
TGTAATCAAGCTGCTTTCGCTGGAAAACGAATTCTGATACAGTACGTGTACTATGTCAAAATATAGAACTCTTATATACGCTTTTTTGTTCTTTACTTTTTTGTTTTTCTCATCAATATACTCCGCTCAGGCGCAAGAACCCACAACGACCACTCCTACAAGCACTCCTTCGTTTTCAGAAACTGCATCCGACGAATTTTATCGCGCAAAAATTCTTACGATAAAGGAAGAGGTCGGACACGAGGAAACCGTCGCGAGTGTTTATACGATAGAAGCTCAGATAACCAATGGGCTGGAAAAAGATACAGTCGTCACGATTACCCACTACGACTCGACTGGCTCTTTCGAAAAAAGAAATATGGGCGTTGGCGATACCGTGGTACTTACAAAAACCTATGACTATACCGGTACACCACTTTACTATCTGATGGACGTATACCGTGTACCGGCACTGTATTTTATTTCTGGCGTCTTCTTTTTCCTGGCAGTTTGGTTTGGGAGAAAGAAAGGAATCACCTCAATCTTAGGTCTGGCATTGAGCTTTGTCATTCTCATTAAGTTTGTCGTCGCCAAAATCCTTGACGGAAGTGACCCACTTCTCATAAGTCTGATTGGCGCGACCATCATTGCAGTAGTGTCAATCTACCTTGCGCATGGCTTACAAAAACGAACAACAGTCGCAGTGATAAGCACATTGATTACTCTCTGGCTTTCAGCAGGGTTGGCGTGGATATTTGTATCGTTGACGCGACTGACCGGGTTTGGCACTGAGGAAGCTTTCTTACTTGCAACCGGCCCGCTCAGTCACATTGACTTACGCGGTCTTCTGTTGGCTGCGATTATTATTGGTGCACTCGGGGTTCTTGATGACATTACCACAGCGCAAGCAGCCACGATTGATGAAATCAAAAAAGCAAACCCTGCGGTATCATTTGTGCAGCTCTATAAGCACGGCTTGTCAGTGGGTCAAGAGCATATTTCTTCGCTGATCAATACTCTTGTCTTAGCATACGCCGGCGCTTCTTTCCCCTTACTTCTTCTTTTTCAATACAGCCATCTCCAGCCCGCTTGGGTCGTTGTAAACAGCGAGTTCATGGCAGAAGAAATAGTGCGAACTCTTGTTGGAAGCAGCGCTCTGATCCTGGCAGTGCCAATTACAACATTGCTTGCGACATATACATTTAGTAAAAGAAAAAGCCCCGATTGAGTCGGGACTTTTCTTTTTCTAAACCAATTATCTCAGGACCTGAATGGCATCAGCATTTTCTGACTCACATGCTGCAATGACCACCGTGCCGTTTGCGTTTCTCTGGAGTGTATAACCGGTTATGTTGGCGCTCCAGTTGCCTGTTCCATTTGGACTGACCGGGACGTCAGCAAGGTATCCATCATCCACTAACCCTGCAAGGTTAATACAGTTATTGTCATCTGTAACATCTGTGTCACAGACTAAATTCTGGTCGTCACACCCGGCTACCACAGCGCCGTCAACGATCATATACACTTCACCGGCATTTGCGTCAGTGACTGCCTGGAGATACGCACCACCATTGTCGACTTGGTCGACTTTGACTGCCGTCAAAACTGCGGTGGTGTCTGCCCAACGAGCTGCGTCACGTGAATCTTGGAACCGAGTGAGCGGATCCAGTGCGACAAATGCGACCGCTGCCAAGATTGCAATGATAGCAATCACGATGAGGAGCTCAATGAGCGTAAAACCCTCTTTACGTTTTGTCTCAAACATACGTTCGAGTATAAGAATTAAAGCTAAATTTACACGATTATACCATATCTCACTCTTCCTGCACAACTTCTTCCCCGAGTGTAGACTCCACCCACCCGGTCAATGTATCTACCTCTATCTGAGTAAAACCTCTCTCAGAATCTGTACCAAGAATCAGAAACCGCTCTCCGGCCTCTGCCTCGGTAATGACAGGAGCGGTGGAAGTGGGTTGTTCATAAATTGGCGCACGTTGGCCGTCACTACTAACAATGCGAAAAAATACCTGGGGGGTCGACGTCGGTACGGCGCCAGGGATACTTTCGGCAATATCTATCGTGGTCGTCACAATAGCAGCCAACTGCAACCTTTTTGAAACCTGATACTGTGCGTACCCAAAATACGCAAGCAAACCCATAACACACACGCCCAAGGCAACGGCGGCGATCATAACATTTTTACGAGATAGGCGCGGTGCAACACCAACGGCGGAATCAGCTTTTTTGGAAAAGGTAAAAATAGGGTCACGGCGCTTCCACCTGTCCCCTTCCAAACCAAAGCGTGCAAGCCCAACCGCCTCAATGTATTCCAGTGGTGTATCACTACAGATACTTTGCCCCATGCGCGCCGAATACCCTATTTTTTCTTTTACGTATTCAATAAGCCCCGGCATTTGAGCAGAGCCTCCAATAACAATCACCTCATTCACTTTTTCACTTCTCGTTTTTTCAAAAAAAGAAATAGTGCTGTGCAGAGCACTTACAACAGAGTCAATTTGGGCGACAAGAGCCGAGCGCCACGGCTTTTCGTCTGAGGCAGAGATACCGAAGGTAATTTTTTCTTGTTCAGCCTGGTCGTGGTCAATCTGTGCCGACGCTGCGATGGTCTGAGTAAAATCTTCACCCGCAAGAAAAATCGTCCGTGTGTACCTGAGTCCGTGGGCATCAAATATGCTCACAAATGTGGTCATAGCACCAATATCTACAACACACACAGGCTGTGACACCGGCGCCACAAAAAGATCTCGAAAAGACGCCAAGATTTCACTATCAACTGCAGCAATCGAAAACCCATGAGATACAAAAAACTCTTCCCACTCGTGAAACATATCACGATGCGTGGCAACAATCACCACATCAGTCTGTTTTCCTTTGGTATATGTCACCAAAGATCTGAACACGAGCTTGTCTGTCGGAATGGGGATTGCAGAAGCGACGGTTTTGGGAAGCGCCTCGTCGATTTGTTTCTGAGACAAGTCTGAAAACCGAAAGGTGTGGGTGTACACCTGTGACTCCGGCAGTCCAAAGGTAATAGGCGCTTTTGAAAACACACGTGGCTCAGTAGAGCTGAAAAGACCGCGGAGAACTTCTGCAAGCCTCTCCGGTTGTTTTATCTGTCCATGTTCGACCACACCCGAAGGGAGTGCGACTCTGGCCTTTGAGACAAGACGAACACTCTTCCCTTGCTCCTCCAGTTCCGCAACTTCAATTGTATG
The DNA here is from genome assembly GCA_001784275.1 of Candidatus Magasanikbacteria bacterium RIFCSPHIGHO2_02_FULL_47_14. GTDB lineage: Bacteria > Patescibacteriota > Patescibacteriia > Magasanikbacterales > UBA922 > MFQB01. The sequence goes on along the minus strand of MFQB01000008.1, from coordinate 12,384 downwards.
ATCTGCGATATCAAGACCGATACTTCGTTTGTGAGAAGAAAACATAATAACCTATTAAAGTGAGGACCACTGTTTCAGCTGAATTGAATTTTGTAGAATCACTGTGCGTACGGTTCGTGTGCTTTGTGCAACATCCAGTGTGCTGGTGGTACGAATAACATACTCGTCCCCGTTTGCTTCAACCGATAGTATACAAGATCCGCCGTTGAGGTTCAAAACACCGCCCTGATAACTCTGATCTAAACGGAGGCGTAATAATGCTTCTTCGACACATCCATCGGCTATCGTGCTTGCTCCGTCAGCACGTACATGTAAAAGTGAGCGCTCGATACGTCCAAAACCAACGACCGTGACACCAACAACAATCATAAGTGCAACGCCTCCCAATACGACCACTAGAAACAAGGCGGCAAAACCGGAACGATTCTGAAAAAAAGATTGAGATTGCAGCATATCAGTCACGAATATCAAAGGTGGTTGTCACGGTAGTTGCGGCGCGAGAAAATGCATCAGCGCCGCTTCGTGTCTTAACCGAAAGTACAACTTGTAAACTTACTCTCCCTGTGGATGTGTTAAATGCGTTAACCCAAAAATTGGTTACGGCGGCGTCTATCCCGGTAACTGCAGCCACTGGCTTCTCTCCTTGCTTTACATATAAAATGCGGTCAGGCCCTACCTCAATAACAGTAGGATCAGTCGCGGGGTCCGGTGTCCGCAAGACAACACGGCTGTCTTGTTTCCCTAACGTTGAGGATGCAAGCGCAACGTCTTCGGACTCTTGAATAATACGCCCGATGTGCTGTAATGCAAACCGGGTATTTTCTTCCACGATATCCCGAGCTCCGTGTTTTACTTGAATACTTGAAATATGAAGTGCGAAAGAAATAAATCCCACTGATACGAGAGACAAGATCGCAGTATAGATTAACAACTCAATGAGTGTAAAGCCGGATCTGGAGAGAAGTATCTTTCTTTTCATATTATTTGTAGTTGATTCTGACCTCTTTCAATACAGGCGTTTCTTCTCCATCTCCATCAAACTCAACACGGTATTGCATCCACTCGTACCCGTTCAAGGACGTGGGAATAAGCGAACCGGTTGAGGTGGTAAAAAACGTATTCGGCCCAGCTGCACCATGCCAAGGAGTCCACCCTCTCGGGACTCCACCATTATCTTCAGCCGCGCGTATCTGGAATCGAACAGTGCAGGCCGGCTGGCACTCTGGTATATTTTCGTCCCACTCTATCTCCTGGATACTTCCCCTCCGTGCAAGCGGAAAAGCAGAGGAAGTCAGATCTCCGTGAAGTGCAACCGGGTTATCATCTTCTTGTACCACGGTATCGTCAGTCGCTTCCTCAAAAGCCATAAAAACGGTCGTCTCATCTGTATGGCTTCTCTCTCCATTGTCATACTCCTCTGCATGGAGTCCAACTTTTTCAGGTATGTTTGAACAGATGGCTGCCCAGGATCCCTGGCTCCCGTCCATTTCCTGCTGTGAAGCAAATGCAATCGGTGTCGCTGCGAATCGTTGCGAATAGCCGAAAGTGAAACATCCCTCTTGATGGCCCTTTACTCCTCGCGCTCCGTCCGGTGTTGTCCGAACCTCAAACAGTGTATTGTGAAACGTGGTTGACACATTCGTGCGAACAGCAATCCAGCCAATGCGCTCTTTGTTGTGACTATTTGCAGCAGACTTAGATGCGTTTAAAGCAATCCCCATGCTTACCTGATCCGGGGGCGAGGTCGCTGCAGCGACACTCCGAACAAACGTTGTCACCCATCGTGGGTCATTTGATGTCATGACCTGATGAAAAACTGCTGGGGGCTTTACGAACGGTGCACGAAAATTTACCTTTTCAAACTGTTTCCAGCCGGTGAGCGACGACCCTGTCTTATTTGTATCCACATACCCCGCCTCAAGAAGAACCCCATCGATGTTCCATACTCCTTTTTCAATAACAAAATAGGAAAGCGCCTCTGCTGCGATATCCTGGTCCCGGGTTTGTTGTAACCGTATATCAAAGGTTGTGGAGGTAATATTTCGCAGTCGTGGCGACATGGATGTTGTGTTGGTCTGTTCACGATATGAAGCGATAATAACCGGAACCTGATACCGATGTTGCAACGGAACAGTCACCCACTGCTCATCGGCCATGACGGTTCCAACCTCATACTGTTGATTCGTACAGCCGATACGAACAGAGTCAAGATGTGCCTGTGCACGACCATCACTTTGAAGAAATCCGCGAAAGCTGATCATGCCTGTACTGGTTGGAAAAGACCCAATCCATGTGTTAACCACATCCGCAGTATTCCGGTCAGTTGCCCCGGCGGGCGCCCACTTCGCTCCATTCCAATAATACCACGTGACTCCATTATCATCCGAAAGTTGATAGTTAATCTGTGCCTTTGGGTCGGTTGTGGCTGTCTGCTCAAACAGAGCCCACTGACCAACATGTTCAACCTGAAAAGAAACAGACGGTTCAATGGTCGGGCTGTCGTTTGCATACTGCGGGTTCACCTTGAGACCCATAGTCGTAACAAAAGCGTGGCCGTTGGAACCCTGATACACCGCCAATACAAGACTCTCTGACAAAGCTAAAAGCTTTGGATAGGCAACATCCTTGTTTGCACTAAACTCTGCTCTTGCAATAACGGTGTTATCAATAACACCAC
>MFQB01000008.1:0-9629 GCA_001784275.1 Candidatus Magasanikbacteria bacterium RIFCSPHIGHO2_02_FULL_47_14 | reverse complement strand
TACGCTGTATGTCCGGAAAAATACCATTTATTGGGTCAAACTCCAGCGTGTCGATTATTTTTATAATTGCTCCGTTAGCCTGAATTGCGACAGTTCTCACAAACCCATCATCTCCGACCCCGCGATAAGCCACTGCGACAAGATTTTCCGATACCTGAAGAATCGTGGTTTCCAACGTATTGACAGGATCAAATTCCAATCGACTTATAACAGCGTCAGAAAGTTGACCGGCTGCGTTCACGCCAACCGTTGTCAAAAACCCGTCACTGTCCGGACCACGATAGGCAATCGCAACCACGTCATCTGACTGACGAACTATTCGGGGATTGTATCCCATGACTGCGTCGAACTTGAGCAGGTCGATGACTTGATTTGATATCAGACCATTCGCGGCGATGGTAAATGTTTTTATATACCCTTGATTCCCCGGGCCTTGATAGGCAATCGCATAAATACTTCCACGGACGTATGTCATGTCTGACCAGGCGACACCTGAGTTGTCAAAAATAAGCGTATCAAGTATTGCGTTGGCAATCGTACCGTCCTGTCCAATGCGCACGGTTTTAACAGTCCCCTTTTTCGTTGACGCTCGATAGGAGATAGCATAGACATCGTCGATCACATGAACTATATCAAGATACATCACTGATGCGGGCTCAAACGTAAGTTGATCGATGCGCTGTTTGGTAATCTGGCCCTGAGCATCAACTGAAAATGTTGTCACAATACCGTCGTCACCTTGTCCGCGATATGCTACAGCAAAAATATTTTTTCCAACCTGAATAACATTCGGTTCTCTTCCGATATTTCCCTCAAACTCCCACTCATCAATACGAGGCTGCGATATACCGGAGATACTATCGCCCTGATTCAAAAGGTGTGCCTCGTCATTCGCAACTTCAACTTTTGTTGGATCGAATATGTAGTTGCCCGGTTGATCAAATGTCCACTCTTTTACACGACAGTAGTCGTTTCGTGCCAGTGCAAGTTGGCCTCCCACTTTCACCTGGAGGTGGGCGTCATCACTTTGGTACCGTTGTGGACTGAGCCACACTGTTTGACCAGAACCAAGTGACCAGTCACTTTGTACCCAGTTGCGGGAGTCCCAATTCGTGAGATAACTTGCTATCTCGATTGAGCTGGTCCCGTTCTGGCGCGGCCACGAGACTGCAACACGAACACGCTTGGAATGGACGTCTTCCACGTCACCCGGACAGGCGCTGATATTTCCTTGTATATCACGACATACATCGTCAAAAGCGATGGTGCGAACCAACTGGCCTTGTTTGTCGGTCGTGCCCTCACCGGTAAAAATCCACGAACCCGAGGTAGCACTCACACCAGACTCAGAAAACAAAAACTCATTCCAGGCGCGATCACGAATATTTCGCGCCACCTCCATGCCATCTTGTGCAAAGGCAAGCGCCTCATTGTATTCACTTGCTTGTTGGTCTCCGGAAAAACCACCGGATAATGCAGAGAACAGCCCGGTTGCGATCAACGCAAAAATAGCCATGGCGAGAAGAATCTCAATTAAGGCCTGCCCGTTTTTATCTTTACAGTGTCGCAATACGTACATAGTTACTCCACTCTGCCATTTTCCAAAACTTCCACCTGATCAGCCCGGCCGTTGATATGTGAGATCATCACTGTGCCGGTCGCTTGTGGAATCTGCTCCCCTCTTAAAAATAAAACCTGATTATCCGGAAATGTCGTACTCAAATTCAATGACTCGGCAACTGAAAAAACAGTATCCAAGGTCGTCGATCGATTTGCAAAAGACGGTCCTTGAAAAAGAGTAAACCGATGTTCTTCCACAAATACCCCGTGGCTCATCCCATGTATTTGTGCCATAGATCGTGCCTGTGCTGTGCGAATGGCTTCGGCAACCTGACTCCTGCTGTCAATCACCTGTTGACTGGTGTAAAACCGACTGAGTGGCGGGAAGGATAAGCCGGCAATAACGACAAAAATACTTACCACAACCAACATCTCGAGCACTGTAAATCCGGCCCGGCGTCTGTGCAGTATCATAGGAGTTATCGAACATTACCGGTTATCTCGTAAATCGGGGTAATAATCGCGAGCGCCAAAATACCAACAAATATTCCGATGCCTAACAGTAAGACCGGCTCAATAAGTGTACTCATCGTCTTTGTTGTACTATCGACCTCTGCATCATAAAACTCTGCGATATACAATAACGTCTCGTCCAAACGACCGGACGCCTCTCCAACGCTGACCATGCTTGTCACAAATCGAGGAAATAAACGCTTATCATACTGTGCCAACTCAACAGAGAGTGAATAGCCGCTTTCCACTCGTTCCATCACCTTGCGCAATGCGCGACGATAGTAAAAATTCCCAATCGTGTCACGAGTAATGCGGAATGCCTCTGTGATGGGGATACCGCTTTTCAGTAGTGTTCCGAGAGTAAGTCCGCACCGAGCCAGATTATTGGATCGAACCAACCGACTGAGAATCGGAATGTGTAGAATAATAAAATGCGTCACAGGATGAACCAACCGGCGGCGCAAAAACCAGGATAGAAATATAATCGACCCGAACACACTCGCAACAACCAAACCTCCGTGCTGTTGCATCAGCAGAGCAAACCGCATAACAAGACGCGTTGTCCAGGGGAGCTCAATACGGAGCCCAACAAACATTGGCACCAACTGTGGTAGTACAAAATATGCCAGCGACAAGCCCAGTACGAGCGTTGCAGACAAGATCAACCCCGGATAAAAGAGCGAACTTCGTACCCTTGTCCGCAGTTGCTTTTCTCGGTCAAGTTGATATGCCAAATACTGCAAGTTCTCTGACAGTGTTCCTGACTCCTCTCCTGCCTTTACGATATTAATAAATAACGGAGAAAAAATCTTCGGATGCCGAGATAGCGCTGCGGCAAGCGTTTCACCTCCATCAACCACCTTGACGATGTCACTGACGATCCGGCGCATGTTGCCACGACTACTTTCTTCAATAACCGTCAAAGCCTCCCGAACTGTTAAACCGGAACGCAACATCACTGAAAGATATTTTGCAAAACCAACCTTCTCAGTAAACGGCACACCACCGATAATACCGAGATGCGCTTTGGTCTGTGATTTGGGTTTATTGGATGTCATAGTCGAGCAACACGTAATACTTCTTCAATAGTGCTAATCCCACTCAAGGTTTTCTGGATACCGTCTTCGAGCATAGTGGTCATGCCTTCCCCTATGGCGGTTTGTTCAATCTCTTCCGAGGTTGCATGGTGCATAATCAACTGACGAATCGGCTCTGACATCTCCAACAACTCAAAGATACCGACCCGACCGGTATACCCTGTCTGTCCGCACACTTTGCACCCAGCCCCGCGGTAGAGACGGACGTTATCAAACGAGACGCCGGCATGATGCGCCACCAGTTCAGCCAAGTGAGGGTCGGTTGCAAAAACTCCGGCGTTTGAGTCAGGTTTATAACTTTCGATACAGCTGACACAAATTTTGCGAACAAGGCGTTGTGCAATGATGAGGTGAATCGTCGAGGCGATTAAAAACGGTTCGATGTGCATGTCAATCAAACGCGGCAGAGTTGTCGCTGCATCATTTGTGTGAAGTGTCGAAAGTACCAAATGTCCGGTCAATGCTGAGTTAATCGCGATACCGGCGGTTTCCTCGTCACGGATTTCTCCAACCATAATCACATCAGGGTCCTGACGCACCAGCGCCCGCAATCCTTTTGCAAAAGTTAAGTCAGTGCGTGTGTTGACCTGAATCTGTGTCAGTCCGGCAATCTCATACTCCACCGGATCTTCAATCGTTGCGATATGAACCTCGCGTTTATTCAACAACTGCAACATAGTATACAGCGAAGTGGTTTTTCCGCTTCCGGTCGGTCCTGTTACCAGTATCATTCCATATGGATTGTCGACTGCACGCCTTACCTTCTGACTTGCATGTTCTGACAACCCCAGATCTCGAAAGTCCACAAACCGATACTGCACAGACAGAAGCCGCATGACAATATTTTCACCATTATTCGTTGGCACAACCGAGACACGAATATCAAACTGCTCGCCCTGAGGCAATGCAAAACGAAACTTCCCGTCTTGTGCCGCTTGATGCTCGTCAGTCCGTAAATTTGCCAAAATCTTTATACGAGACACAATAAACTCGTACACTGATAACTCCATGTCAACCATGTCGTATAAAATACCGTCAATACGAAACCGCACTGCTGCTCGCGCTCGAGAAGGCTCTAGGTGGATATCGGAAGCCTTTTTATAATACCCGTACTCAAGAAGCATGTTCACAAGCTGGACGATTGGATTTTGCGCCGAGTCGTTCTGTAGATCCTGATCTTCCATGCTTTTCGCCAAACGATCAAAAATCTCTTTCAGGTCGGCTTTATAGCGAATAAGTACCTGACAAATCCCACGTTGAGTTGCATAGTATGGAATAACCGGAGCACTCAATCGTTTTTCGAGCAAGCCAAGCAACTCCACATTATCCGGTTCTGTCAGTGCGACACGCACCCCGTTCGCCTCTTTCGATAAGGCGAGCATGTACTGCGTGCGCGCGACATCTTCGGGAATCTGAAAAAAAATCTCGTCGTCAATGCGTTCTCGCCGCACATCTGCAAAATGAAATCCGTTATCTTCTGCCACAAGTCGTCCGAGCTCTTCATCTTTTATAAGTCCTCGTTCAGTCAATACATCTTCCAACGAACGGCTTTGGTAGGTCGCTTCACTTTGGGCAGCAGCAAACTCGTCCTGGGTGAGAAGACCGTTTGTGACAAGCAAGCGCTTAAGATACTCTGCATCAATAACACGCATATCTGAGTTATGGCGACAAAAGAACTTCGTCGCCCAATAATATTATCTCTTCTTTTGTAACGGCATCTGTCGCATGTACTTCAACTTTCGAAACAAGCTGGGTTTGAGACGGATTATTGTCGGTGCGGACGACAGAAAACTGGAATGGTAAAACATCCACTGTTAGGGGCATACGATCAACCGTCCAAAGCAATTTCTGATCTTTGGCATCGTACGTAGCCGTGCCCGCAGACAAAACAAATGACGACGTTGGAACATTCGTTTGCCCATACACAGATGCAGAGACGCGAATGTTTTCCAGTTCATGAAACGTATTTGAGATAATCCACGTAATCGCATGCGTTTGTTGCCCGGATGGTGTACTTCCGACCTCGTCACGAATTTCGAAAGAAAAATCGGAGTTGACTGTAATCACAATCGGTTGGCCGGAAAATACATGCGGTTGTGACTCTCCGTCGAGACGGTATGTCATTTCCACATGCCCGGTAATAGTCTGGTTCTTCAAACTCTCCAAGTTAATTTCCTCACCATTTTTTACAGGGAGTTGGAAGGTGACTTCCTGTTGTGCATGAGACGCGAGCTGGCTCAATCCGGAAATTTCTTTACTTGACCAGGTAATGCTCCCCCGCCGAACCTCTGGAGTTATTTGTTCACCCACAATAGCACCGTCTTCCGGATCATCTAACTTCGCCCAGTTTAAAATACTTTTTCCTTCAAGTGACGGCGCGTCAAAAACAGCGCGAACCCGAACGTCTTTGAGCGCCACATCACCGTTATTTTGGACCACGACACTGGTGTGCAGTATTTCTCCCGGACGAACGGAAACTTTTTCACTTGCCCCATTAGTGACCGTGCGCGCAACAACACTGGTTTCGACAATATTGGGGGTAAATGTTTCCTCGTCGTAGGTAAATACCGCATCTTTTTTCTCATCAGATGGCCACCCGATCAGCCGAAAAACAACCGGCTGCACTTGGTCTCCGGACGGCGAAGAAAAGACACCGCGAAGAGTAATCTTTTTTTCAGCGCTCAACGGACCAAGACTCCAGCGCTGATTATCAAACTGATCGGCAACAGGATCGCTTTTTTTCAAAAGGAAAGTCGTACCCGGGTCAAGCATGAGCGCCAAACGATCAACTGTCTTTCCCTCTTGTGGCGTTACTGTAATAGTGAGAGTTGTCTCTGCACCAGAGACACTGTCTGCAGGGACCTCAACTTTTAACGTTACGGGCGACTCAGCCATCTTTATCTGCAACGTCGCTATGTTTTGAAATTCAGAGCTGAAGTTTTCCGGCACGTAGGTAAAAAACGCGCGAAGTGACTGTTCTTGACCAATACTTCCATACAATGTGCCATATATATCCACATACCCACTCTCAAAAGCGTCCACTTGTGGAATCTGCCACTCGTCGTGTTGTTCTGAAGTTGTCGGGAGATTACTTTCACGAAATACAAACCCATTCGGGTAACGAACCTGAAGCACAACCCGCGACAACGGCGTACTCTGGTCGTTGCGATATCGTATGCGATAGTGAACGTCTGCGCCAATCGCGGCTTCTTGTTCTCCACTGATAGAAAAAACAATACGCTCCTGGGAAAAACCGGAAGACGGCGAAAGAACGAAAAACCCTGCCCAAGCAACAGCGCCCAATACAGCACATGACAGTATCAATACGAACAACGCCCGAAGGAGCCGAGAGCGCTTTCGCTTTTCAAAATGCGTCATGTCCGGAAGCTGACCGTCCTTATCCTTGTAAATTTCGACCAGTTCAGCATCTATTTTTTTTCGGATACTCTGATCGAGTTGATTACCGCGTGTGCTCTCTCGTCTCTTTTTGGAATGAGACGAAGAAGGAGTCTTTTTCGAAGACTCGAGAGGTTTTTTTATAAATTCAATTTTCGGCTCCTGGTCATCTGACATACAAAAAATTAATGTTTGTTTTGCATAACGACACCATACGTGATATCACTCTCAAGCACCTGGTCAGTAACCGCACCGTTGGTCGTGAGTTGAGTCCTATCGTTTGAACGCCACACCGGTTGCCAGCCGTCCGGATAGATCACTGTTGACACCACACGACTTTCAGTACCCGACTGTTTCTGAACAACCAAACTGTAGCGCGAAGTCTCTGCCGGCTGTTCGGAACCAACAGTAAACCAACGTGCGCTTTTCGCAACTTCTTGGATCGGGATACGAAATGGGAGACGATAGACCACAAATGCTTCGCTTGTTCCGCCAGGAGCGGTTGCCATCCAGTTCGCAAATACTGTTTTTTGAAATGACTCTAAAATCTGCGTTCCGGTTTTTGAGTCAATACCGACTTCTTTTTCATATAACGCAACATCTTCATCCTCGACATACCACGGCTCCGGGACATGGAAGGCATCTTCGGGTGGATACGTAAATCCCCCGGCATCCAAGAGCTCTGCGCCTTGTGGCACATAGAGCCGAAGATAGCTGATGTTTGGTCCGCCGTAAAACAGCTCCCCCGGTTGGCCTTGATGAGATCGACGCACCATGATTTTTACGGTCGCTGTTCCGTCAGCTTCGACCATAACGGTATGTTCAACTTCTTGTTCAATTTTTGCGTCGGTCTTTTGTCCCTGGACGTTGCTTGCCACAACCATAAGATAGTCCTGCGGTGCTGTAGTTTCAAACAACTCGCCGGTCCAACCAAACTCACGAATTTGTTGTTCCAAAGCCGGGTCATGCATGTACACCTGCACTTCTTTTTCACGTGCCGCTTCGTGCAAGGCAACAACCAACTTAATCAAATCAATCCGATCTGCGTGCTCAACAAGAGAAAGAAAATCACCCATCACATCACCAATAATTTCTTTTGGGGTGTTAGAAGCGGTGTTAAAATCATATTCAACTTTGTACTGCAAGGTATCCAATGCACTTTCCGGATCCAAAATCACTGCGTGCTCTTCGTTGGCAACAGGTCCCATCACGCTTAAAAAGCGCTCAAGAACAGAGGCATTGAGTGCAATGACACCATCTACAGAGCTGCCCCGTGCGTGACGATAAAACCACGCCAATTTCTCTGCAGAAGCTGGAAAATGCGGCCACCAGTTGGCGTCTTGAAACTCCCAGCGCCCATTCACCAGTTGTAACGGAACCGGCGGTTTTTCAAAAACATCCAGCTGGCCCTGCAAGTCATAACTTCCACCACCCGGCACATCGATATTCAAAATTTTTCCTTTTTGTACATCGACAACTGCAAAACTGCCGACGAATCCGCCCGTCGCCCGCAACTCACGATTATTCTGAAACACGATCAGGTATCGGCGAAACTCGTCCTGTCCAAAGATGACAGAGAGCGCATCCACAAGATCAACGAGGTCATTCATGTCGTCAATGACAGCGGTCGCAAGAAACTTCAACTCATCGAATGACCCTTGAAACTCGACCGGCAATGTGCGCGTTTCAACATGATGCAGCGTGTCCAACGCAGCCTGATATTGCGGAATCGTGCTTCTGATATGCTGTTTCAACACGGTCAGACGATCTGTGACCGGCGTTGATGTTACTGACGCCTCACCAATTCCTTTAATAAGATAGGCATTACCAAGAGCGATATGTTGCCCTGCCTGGAGAATATTGCGCCTGCTTTCAAACTGGCCCCCAACTACCGGAAGCGCGGCCGTAATTGACTGTAACACCCGATGCTCTTTTTCTAAAATTGAGTTGGCGGTTGCAAATGACGCAAGGGCTTGAGAAAGATCGCGCTCTGCTCCGTCAAGATCGGCACCGAGTGCGGCAACGGTTGAGGACTGCAGTGAAAAAAATCCTTGCGTGCCTGACTCATACACCTGTTGCCCGGTCAGCGTGAGATTTTTGTAATATGCAACTGTCGGGAATGGTAACGCAAGGATGAGGAGTACAGCCATAACGTGCGTCAAACGGAGACGCGCGGTGAACATCTCCTTTATCACTATACATTGTTGCCCAACGTGTTCTACAGTATTTCGAAAACTACCTGCTCCACTCAATAGCCCTCGACGCAAAGGAAGAACCACATTATCCAATCTGGATTTGAACGACACTCGAACTTTTTTTGACTGAATCCGAATGGGCGTTGGATTGTAACGTGCCACCGGGGTAACAGCGTTGGCCTTACGCACTAAGGCAGCAATATCCAATGGCGCCCATTGCGGAACCACTGTATGTTTCTCTTGAAAAAAAGGAAAGGCCGGTCGATCTTCTTTCTTTTCTTCCGGACGTAAGTCAACAACATGGGGTGACGGCTCCGCTTCCCTGTGAACAGAAACAAACACCGATGATGTGGTGTTTTTTGACTTGCTCGCCTGTCGTGACTGCTTTAAACAGTACTGTTTCGTATGGCCCGGTTGGCGGCAAAGTGAACAGCGACGAACTGTCTTCTGACGTGAGTGCATGTTGCAGATAGTATAACATGAAAAACAGATGAAAAAAACTAAAAACCACCCGTACAACCCGACGAACCGCTTGTGGACCTGTCCCGATCAAAATAGGGACGTGATCCCGACTAAGTCGGGACCAGAGGGACACAAATAGGTGAGAAGGGCTGTATGGGTGGTTTGTATCTTGATTTTTCTGTTTATGCTATCTCTTTGGTTGCTTCTTCTATTTTTTCTTCTGCAGCGACTTCTTCTGTCTTTTCCTCAACCTCAGGTTTATCTGCAGGTTCCTCAACTGCTGGCTCACCTGGAGACTCAGTATTTTCAGTCACTTCGCCATCCTCACTGCTCACCACGTTCTCTTCATTTCCCATCTCAACCACATTAATCTCCCAACCGGTGAGTTCAGCAGCAAGACGAACAT
>MFQB01000007.1:23944-25574 GCA_001784275.1 Candidatus Magasanikbacteria bacterium RIFCSPHIGHO2_02_FULL_47_14 | reverse complement strand
GATGCCATCACCGATCAAAAATGTTGCTGCACGAAGATGATCCAAAATCACACGAAACGCTTGTGTCTCTTGCACTCCCACACCATATGTCTTCTGCGATGCTTGTTCCAAAAATCGTCGCGCGGTGTCAAACAAGTCGATCATGAAAACATCCGGATTATCCAACTTGGCTGCGGCAATACGTTCCAAGCCACCACCAAAATCGACATTTTTCTGTGGCAATACCTCAAATCCATTCTCTGTTTTCTTGTATTGCATGAAGACACTGTTGGCGATCTCCAAAAATCGGCCACAGTCGCAGTTCACATGGCATGGTTCTGTTGCCCTCCTTTCACGCATGTTTTGAAACCTTTCTGGGGGTTCGTTTTGCCATTTTTCGTGAAGTCCTAATTCTGCACCAAAGTCCCAAAAAACTTCTGAATCCGGCCCGCCCGGTTCGCCGAGAGGCATGTTGCCCGGCACACCGGATCGACTCCACCAGTTTTTCTTTTCGTCGTAGTAAAAAATTCTTCCCCCTTGCATACCGTCGCGTTCCGGAAAATCAACCACTGATGTGTCAACACCTTTTTGCTCAAACAAATCGTGCCACAATCCTGCTGCTTCATCGTCTTTGCCAATACCAAGTTCCGGGTTCCCTCGAAAACATGTCACATACAAACGCCGTGGATCTAATCCAACCTGGTCAGTCAAAAACTGCCACAGCCAGGTGATCTGTTCTGCTTTAAAGTAGTCTCCCAGACTCCAGTTGCCAAGCATCTCAAAAAATGTGGTGTGGCGGTTGTCTCCCACTTCGTCGATATCTTGCGCGCGAAAACACTTTTGTGAATCGGTCAAACGAGTACCTTTGGGATGTTTTTCTCCCAATAAGTACGGCACCATCGGTTGCATGCCGGAACCGGTAAACAAAGTGGTTGGATCATTTTCCGGCAACAAGGATCCTGACGGCAATATCTCATGACCATGCGATTGGTAAAACTCTAAATATTTTTTTCGTAAATCGTGTGTGCTCATATTGTCGTAGTTTGTGGAACGGTCGCCTGGGCGATACGCTCAGTCACTTTTTTAAATTCTTCAAAACCGGGGAGTAATCCGACTCGTTTGGTGACAAAGTTATCAATCATATTAATGCCTTCTTCCCCGTCAAACAACTTTTTAATCACATAATTTGTATCTGATGCAGGTTTGGTTCCCTGGCCAACCGGACTCCAAAAGTTATCAACCAGATAGCGAGCAATCTGCTGAGAAAATTTTGACTGCTGAAGTTTTAGCTTTGCCAAGGACCAGTAAAAAAATGAGTGATTTGCCTCTTCTCGAGCAATTGCACGCAAGATGTGTTCCAAAACCGGATGCTTCGCCAGTGTCCAGAGTCGTTTATATCCATTCAGTGTTGACATCTCATTAATAGCGCCCCACGTCATGTGCACTGCTGTAAACCGGGTACCGACCAAGTTAGCCACAACACTTGAAAGTGAACGCGTAATGCGATTTGAAAAGGGAATATTTCGTCTGGCTTCTTCATACCAGTCATCCGTGGTTTTGTACCCGATCTCATTCAAAAAACGATTCATCAACTCGCCATGGAGATCCTCTTCATGTCGCCACTTTTCCATGAACTGTCGCACAACCTTAT
>MFQB01000007.1:20559-23899 GCA_001784275.1 Candidatus Magasanikbacteria bacterium RIFCSPHIGHO2_02_FULL_47_14 | reverse complement strand
TAAACTTCTCAACATCACGAAAATAGATGAGGACCGGGATAAATGACTCATCGACAGGATGATTTTTTATTTGATTCCACCGGATCGTGGCTAAAAAATCTTTTGTCAGAACCCGTTCCTGATTATCATACCAGTCGACGAGATCTTTCTGGTTATCTATAACGCTCATACCATATATGAAAAACGAATCTATTTTAGCGAAGAAACAAAAAAAAGTCTAACACGTCTCTCTTTAGGCAATAATCCCCCCTCCAAGACACTGATTTCCCATATAACAGACCACGAACTGCCCCGGCGTGACGGCTCTCTGTGGAGATTCATACTCAACCACAGTATTCTGTGGATCTGTCTGCACCGTGGCTTTCTGAAGTGGCTGTCTATGACGAAGACGCACCTCACAGTTCACAGATGCTGCGGGTGGAGCACCTTCAATCCAGTGCATGTCGAGGACTCTCGATGTGCGTGTATACAATAAAGGATCATTCTCACTGCCAACCACCAATTCGTTGGTTTGAGTATTTTTCGCAACTACAAATAACGGCTCACTCCCAGAGACCCCGACATGTCTTTGGCCAATGGTATAAAACGGTAACCCCTGATGTTCGCCCACAACCGCGCCACCAGACAAGATAATGTTTCCCGGTTTTGGTTTAATTTTTTGTTGTAAAAATTGATTTATGGGAATCTCACCAATAAAACAAATTCCCATGCTTTCTTCTCGTTCAGCCGTTGGCAGGTGGAAATCATGAGCTAACTTTCTCACATCCGGCTTTGTGTATGCACCAATGGGAAATAATACATGCGCAAGTTGTTCCTGTGCTATTTGGTGAAGAAAGTATGTTTGGTCTTTGTCTTCATCTTTTGCTTTTAGCAAATGATACGTACCATCTTTTTGCATCATTTGCGCGTAGTGTCCGGTTGCCAAATAATCAAACCCAAGTGCACGGGCTTTGTCGAGCCACACACCAAATTTTATATATCGATTACACATCACGTCTGGATTTGGCGTCCGTCCTGCTTCATATTCAGAAAACAAATATGACACAACCCGGTCGTTGTATTCTTTTTCAAAATCCAAAGTAACCAAGGGAATCCCAAGCTTTGCAGCGACACGCAGTGCGTCACGTCGGTCTTCCTTCCAACTGCAAACGCCAGAGAGTTCTTTGGTCTCACTCCATTGTTTCATGAACGCGCCTGTCACCCGGTACCCTTGCTCCAATAACAAAGCGGCGGCGACTGAAGAGTCGACACCACCTGACATGGCAATCAACACTTTATTCATAATAGAGAGGCGGTATTATAGCATTAAATTTTGAAAATAAAACTCCCCCACAAAGGGGGAGTTTTGAAAGACGTGTGTTTCTTGTGCTTATGCTGCTCTGCGAGCTGCATTACAACTTGCACAATAGACTGGTCGGTCTCCGGTTGGCATAAATGGAAGCTGTGTAATTTGAGCTCCACATTCAGCACACTGAGCATCGACATCGTACATCTTGCGTTCGCGACGCATTCCGCCACCGCCACCGCCACCGCCCATTGGTCGGCGACTGTTACGGCGTGCGCGAAGACATTCGGTACAATAAACTGGTCGGTCTCCTGATGGTTGGAATGGGAGCTCACTGATGTGAGTGCCACATTCGCCACAGTTGACGTCGACTGGAAACATTTGTCTGTTGCCTTGGTCCATAGAAAATGGTACTTTTTTTTAATTAATTCGACCTTTTCTCTCCAGGGTTAATTCCCTGTGAGGTGCCGTGGCAATAAACTAAACTGTTTCTTGCACAACCGACTGGGGACATTATACCTCATTTCAAGGAATTTGTCAATGCCTACTTGTCTTTGCTATAGGTTGCATCAAACTCAAAGCCGGAAACAGTACACAGGAGAATGACCTCTGCGAGGGTCGTATAAAACTTCCAATCGGTATATAAGGTCTTGAAGTCGTCCAATGGCTGTTGAAATGCGAGCGCCAATAAGACAAAGATCCCATCCAGGGCAAAAGCGACCAGGATAGTAATAACCCCAAGCCAAAAACCTCGATGTACGCTTGGTTTTAGGGCCTTAAAGTACCACTTGCCGAGAAGGAGGACGACGGGAATATTTATAACCCAGGTAAAAATATAGCTCTTCAGGCCATTTGAAGACTCTTTATTCAAAAATGGCACGACATAGGATAAACCGTAGAGTATGAAAAAAACCGCATACAATACAACCCCAAATATGATCGCTCGCTTATAGTTCATAAAATTCCATTAATGAATAACCCTACGTAGTATATTTCTTTCTGTAAAAAAAATAAATCCCGATGCGTCAGGACTTACTGAAAAGATGAGCTGAGAATCCCTGGCAGGCTTCAGCTCTGGTACTCACCCTCCAATTGGCACGAGCCGCTTGGGCGTCGGCACTCACCACAAGCGCCATGCCCGAAGCGATCTACGCGCGGGCAGTTGGCTTGTTTGGGAGGGGCAGCAGTCTCTACGTTACGAGACGAATCGCTGGTCGACCTTCTTGAGGAAGGCCTGGGCGAGCTCGTTGAGGTTGGCCCCCTTGCGGAAGTCCACCCCCAGCCCGTCGCTCGCGCACCCCGTCATGAGGAAGATCCGATCCCGCGGGAAGCCCTGCCGATGCAGCGCGTCACGCAGTACGGTTCCCCACATGCGGGGCATGTGAACGTCGGAGAGCACCAGGTCAACCCCGTGCGTCCGAACCAGCTCGAGAGCCTTGTGGCCATCGCAGGCCTCGAGGATCTCGAAACGATCACGCAGCTTGAGCTTGAGCAACAAGCGCGTGTCAGGATCATCATCAACGAGCAGCAGTGTCTGCATGCATCCTCCGGTTTTCCACGGAGGGCTTTGTACCGTCCCATCATCCTGCCAGGGATTCGCGTGAGTTTAGCATAGAATATAAAAAAAGTCAATCCCGACTTAGTCGGGATTGACTCAGAGTAGAGGCGTCGGTGTCACACTCTTGTCCTGGTGGACTTGAGGTGGTGTTGTGACACCGACTGGGGGCTCGGCTGGGGGCCGAGGTCAGGGCTGTGGCTGCGGTCGTTGAGGCGACCGCACAACCGGAGAAAGCCAACTGCCGCAAACGCCCTTGACTCCTCTACTCTATATGAAAATGAAGATTTTGTCAACTACACGGTAGAGCTATAATAACGTTATGCTCAATCCAATAAGGAAGATAACCACAAAAATAAACAGCCAACCAAGCGTGGACAGCAACATCACGGTTGCGGCACGAAAGTGGTGATGCATCATATTTCTAATTGGCTGATAAAAAATAAGGGCAGCACAAATTGCCACAGAGACAATAACCAACAGGAGATTGAAAGCAATAC
>MFQB01000007.1:12907-20535 GCA_001784275.1 Candidatus Magasanikbacteria bacterium RIFCSPHIGHO2_02_FULL_47_14 | reverse complement strand
GATACAGATAGTTGATCTGCATCACAATGAGTGCCAAAAATAAACTGTACAATACGACCAACAGTGCGTGGAAAAATCCATGCCAGAATGGTCGGCGATAGTCTCGTGAGAAAAGCATATAAAAAAGTTACGTGCTCCTAGTATACTCTATTTTTTCAATGTTGTAATCGGACGACTTTGGGTCATATACCACCGGCCGTTGTGATACGCCCACTCAATATCGCACGGAAAGCCATAATGTGACTCAATCTTTTTACACAGCTCTGCCAAAGTACTGATATCCATTTTAGATAACTTTTGTCTGCCTCCCTCTTCATCCAAATCAATCCAAACATTTCCTTGTTTCCCTCGAACCAACTTTTTCTTTTGCATCCCGGTGTGGATTTCAAGGATTGCGCAGCTCTTTTTGGAAACAATGTACGAGTCAGGTGTCACATAGCCGCCAACCAGTGCTTCTCCTAATCCAAATACTGCTTCGATAATCATCTGGTCAGGGTCTTCAGTTACAGGATGAACAGTAAAAGCGACCCCGGCGATCTCGCTTTGAACCATTTTTTGAATAACAACCGCAACAGAAATTTCATTCGCAGAAAGTTGTTTCTCACATCGGTAAAATAGTGCACGCGGTGTAAACAACGATGCCCAACACTTTTTTATGTGTTCGATGACCTGGTCACGCGGTGTGTTGAGATATGTCTCCAACTCCCCTGCCCAACTGGCCGTGACGCCGTCTTCTGCAGTCGCGCTTGATCGCACGGCAACTACGTCAGTGTGTAATGCATCGAATGCCTCATATATCTCAGCCGCAATCTCTTCACTGATCGAGATGCCTTGAATCACCCCTTGCAGTATCTCAGATGTTTGCTCTACAGAGTTCATATCCTCGATATTGATCTGAGCACATCGAGCTGCGACCTCCGACTTCGCTCCGTGAGACGACAGTACATGGTCAAACGTTTGAGCCGTGAGAACAAAACCCGGGGGTACGGGGATACCCGCGTGGATCATCTCACCTAAAGACGCGCCCTTGCCACCTGCCACCAAGACATCGCGTTGTGTCACTTCGGTTAAAGAACGTATCCATTGCATACAACTTATTCAACCGATACGAGTGCTTGAGCGTCACGAACAAAATTCACTTCGGTGTTTACAAAAAAAACAGAAAGCTTTTCTTTCAACTCTTCAAGAAGTAAGACATCGTCTGCATGTTCCAGTACCAAGTCGACGGCTTTTTGTCTTAACTCATAGGGTACCGACTCAAGTTGAAATAATAAAGCCATGACATCTTTTATAAGTTCAGTAGTATCCATAAAATATATTATTTTTCTCCTCGTAAGTTTTTAAGACGTGTGGTTGCAAGCCAGTCGATGGTTGGACCGATAAAGTTCCGCCCAAGGAGCGGAAACAGTCGTTCCGGTCGAATGACATCTTGCAGATCTTCCGGTCTCATACCAATCGCTCGAAACTTCTCCCAGTTGCTTGCGCCATATCGTACGATTGCCGCCTGACCAACCGGAATCCCTGCCGGAATGACTAAGCGCTTCCCTTCAACATCAAGAATCTCTTCTGTTGGAGTGAGTTCAACGTTCTGCCCCGGAACAACACCTGTATCAACCTCAGGGTGGTGTTGGGTACTCATGACCTGGTCAGGAGCTTCAAATGCGCTGCCGTACAACAAACTCACAGGCGCCCCGCCCGTACTGGCTCCGGTTGATAATATTGTGACACCTGCCCCTTGTTTGTATTGCACCTCTGCAGAGTGAAATGCCACAGCGCCGATTCTTTCACCCAGACGACCAACAACCGGATGTTGTCTTCCTGCTGCGGTGGGCGTTTCAACTTGCGCACCGGCCGAGACAGAGCCGGGAACCAAATCAAAACCAGCAAGATGTGCCAAATCCTGGTGTCCGAGACATAGCCCTGCTGCAGCGGTCTTATCACGCAAGGCTTGTTCTATAGCAAGCAACAGTGGCGTACGGGAGACATCGGTCGGATACCCCGGTCCACCACCAACCAGTAAACCAACTCGATTTCGTAATAAATCTTCCATTCGTTGACGGTCTTCTGCTGAGATAGAGCCATCTTCACCGACGTGAATCGTGTTCTGTTCAAACTCTTGCAACATTTGGACCGGTCGATCCCCCACCTGATAGTACATCTCTGTAAAAAATCTTTTTCGGATGTTCGGTGGCATCGCCTTTCTCACATAAGTCTGGGTAAAGGGCGATGTCACAACTCCCAACACACCGTCCAACCCATACGCTTCTTTTAACAACTCCAACTTGCGCTCGGTCTCTCGCGCCTCGTCTTCTGTGTAAGGTTTTACCTCTTGATTTGCTCCAAAAAACGCTTCAAGCTCGGTTAATACCCGGGCTTCGTCTTCGGCCAACTTTAACTTTTCTCTAAATTCAGGACCGCGAAATGCTGTAGCGATACGTTCATGACCTTCAGCCATAAAAATACAGAAAAAAATTATGATGTTTTTCTTACTGTTCCGACAATCTCAAAACAACCATTTTGCATCAGGTTCGTGACCAGATTATATGATGCGCGCGCCATACATCCGCCATATGTGCCGTTGATCATATATGGACCGATATCCTGGTTAATTGGACGAGACGAAACAGAACCTCGGGCGCTGACAAATGGTTCTTGTCCCCGCGGCAGTGTCATATACTCCTGTGCAATCCACCCGCCTTCTTTTACAGCCGTTGCTATGACCTTCTTCCAATCTTTCGGATTCATCTGGCGGCCGATATAAATATTTCTGCCATATGTGCCAATTGACTGCTTGATGACAAAGCGGTCTTTCATTTCCACGATATGACTCAACAGTGAACCATATGTTCCATCCAAAAGTGTGGTCTCACGTTTTTCAACTATGCGCGTCCATGCACACATACCATTCAATGTTTGACGCTCTTGTTCTGTGAAGTGGTCAGCAAACTGCTCATCGTTAAAAAACGCTAACAAAGACTTATGCGCAAGGATGGATGAGCTGAATGGATTGATAATGCATGCGGCGTTGTCATAGTATGCCCGTAAGATATCGCGGTACATATCTGTGACGTCGTACAGAAGATGATCAAGATCAAACCAGCGAACCACAAGCTCAAACTGCGTCCCCTGATACCAGACTTTTCCGTTTTTATACTCAACTTGTGTAGCATCGCCAACAATTGCATGGTGTCCGTACTCCTGAAATCCAAATGAGAGCCGGTCGCTGTCTTGGTTGTACTGCGCGGGCCAGCGAAGCAGTAGGATATGTGGATGCGACTGTCTGCCACCCCATGCACGATAGTTCTCCATGATGCCTGCGTAGACTCGCTTGATCCACGGGGTATGATATCGAATGTTGTATGCCTTCTGAAACTCACTCCAAAACGGCAACTGGCGCAAAACATCATAAATCATCTCAACCCAGCCCGGAGTAGCTGCACAATTCATGTTGACTTCGTAGATACGGAAGCCATTCGGGGTCAAACCGCCGTCGAATCGTGCAAACGGGACCGGGGTTGGATAGCCATGGTCAGCCTGTAAAATTTTTATCTCATCTTTTCGTAGGTGGAAATAGCTTTGTGCTTTCTTTGATGAACGTAAAAAGGCCTCCAGGCGAGGGAGAACTTGAAAAAAGGCCTCTGTTCTTTTTTTGATGTGCTGCTCTTGCACCGGCGTAATAAACCGTGGTTTTATACCGGCGGCCACCAAACGCCCGTTAAACGCTCTCCGATCTTCCATGATCCTATTCTCAAAAAAAGCCGCGTATGGTGGAAGGGCTTGTTTCGAAGCACGAATCTGGGTTTGGAGACGCTGAATAAACGCCCGATCAATATGATCCACGTGATCAAAATCTTTTTGTGGGAGAATATTCATATATACTCTTTCCAAAGAGTTCCCAACTGCTTCATAACATCTTCAGCATTATACAACGTCCCAACTCGTTCAAACAGCCGGTCGCCGGCCAGCCCATTAAGATACACACCTGCGAGAGCAGAGACGAGGAGGTCATTTGTCGCGGCAAAAGCAGCAGTCGTGCCAGCCAACACATCCCCTGTGCCACCTTTGGTCATTCCAACATTGCCGGTATGATTTTCGTACACTTTTTGACCATTACTAATATAGTCAATTCTCCCTTTGAGTACAATGGTGCATGTGTACTGTTTTGCCATGGCGAGGACATTGACGGCGCTGGGTTCACAGCCGAAAACATGGGAAAACTCACGCGAGTGTGGCGTCACAATACACTGTTCATGCAGCAGGTTCGGGTCGACATGCCATAGGGCGGTTGCATCGATGACCGTTTTTTTATCTCTGTACTCTGTCAAAAGTTTTTTTACTCGTTGATGAGTGCCGTCGTCTTCAGCCAGCCCGGGACCGATCAAAATTGCATCCACGAGTTCAACCGTTTGCCAAAGTTCTTCTTCAAAGACCGCGATAAATGCTGCCATCCGCTCCCGAAGTCGCTCGAGCAGCCGTACATTATTTTTACTTGAAAAAACGTACACCGTGTCGACGATGCGAGATGCAATCTGCATCGCAAGCAAAAGGGAGCCGTGATATTTTTCTGATCCGGCAATAATCAAAAGGCGACCATTTTGTCCTTTATGACTCGCTGTTTCCGGGCGGCGGATATGAGAGAGAATGTCTGGACCGGTTATTCTCCCGTGTATCTCGTGCATATTCAACGACGGCTACTGCAACAACTTCTGAATTTTTTCTTTAATATCTTGGTTGTCCGGATTCAGCTCACGAACACGTTGGTAGTACTGGATTGCCTTGTTCTTGTCTCCCTTTCGTTCATAGGCAAGTCCCAAACTGTATAAAGCGTTGGAGTGGTTTGACGCAGTGGCGACAACCTGATTCCATAACTGAATCGCCTGGTCCGTATCGCTCGGCTGATTACGATTATACAATAAACGACCGAGCTCATAGGCACTCTCTGCATCAGCGACTCCGGTTTGTATCAACGCCGTGTAGACACCAATCGCTTCGTCCATCTTTTGTTGACTTTCATACAAAGAAGATAGCTGCTGATACGCAAGGACATAGTCTTGCTTGAGTTCGATTGATTTTTTATACAGCGCCTCTGCCTTATCCGACGACCCGTCAGCCAGATACATGTCTCCGAGTCTGAGAGTTACCAGGGGGTTGGTCGGCTCAATCACTTGCGCACGTTCCAAGGCGTCAATCGCCCATTTTGTTGCTTCGGGCGCAAAGGCACGAGCGTTGATATACATGGTTGCCAAAGTCTCCCAGGTCTCGCCATCTTTTGGACTAAGGTCTGTGGCAATTTTTGCCTCATTCACTGCACGGGCCAAAAAGCCGGCGACAACTGACGCAACTGCGTTTTCTTTTTGTGACTCCTGACTCGCTTGTTGCAAATAAAGTTGCGCCTGGGCGAGATGATAAGGAGCATACGCCGGTCGATAGCGAAGCGCATCGTTTAAAAACTCCTGGGTGGTTTCGGGCTGGAGCGCGCGGCTTGCTTTTGTAAATGCAACTTCACCCGCATACACACGAATGCCGAATGCCAACAAAATAATCAAACATACGACATACAAGACCACCCCTAACGACATGGCAAGTGAATATTGTGATGAGAGACGCAAGTGAATCGTCTTTTTTTCAACAATTTGAGAAGAGAAAAATGAAAAACCTATCATGACCAATGCAACGAACCACCACCAAAGCCACCACCCGACAACATCAACAAACGTGAGAAATAAACCGGCAGTGAGTATCGCCCATGCAATAAACAACGCGCATACCTCGATAAGAAACGGCTTGTGTCCGCCTATCCGATCGACAATTGATCGCATTACGTCCTCGATCTTCTCTTTTTGAAGCGATGACCATATCGTTACACCGCTCCCGACAACCAAAAGAAAGACGAGGACAACTCCAAGAGAGCCAAGCAGTCCTTGTTCTGCTAAAACGGCAAATGCCGTATTGAATGGCTGATGAAAACGAGTCCGCCATACAAGCGGATTCGTATTGAATGATGTTGTTCGATATTGAGAAAAGTCATAAAAAAATGTACCCGGACCGGAACCGACTAAAAATGTTTTTGGGCCGGCTAACAACGTGTCTTTCACAATAGACCATGACGGCTGAAAACCCATGGTGACTTCGACCGGCAAATTTTTCTTTATAAACTGCGGCGAGCCCAGAAGTGCAAACAGCCACGCCATAATCATACAAACAAAAAGTATGCTAAAGACGCTCATGCGTACCTGTGGTAAAAACAAAAATGCGAAAATCAGAAGACCGCTCAAACCAAGGGCGAGTAGCCACCACACAAGTGAAAATCCAATACTCGCGAGTGCCCACAAACAAAAAATAACAGCGACTGTCGGTGCAACTTGCCAGCTCCACCGCTGCTCTCTGGGCAAGAGCAGGCCGACTGATACGATAATAATACTCACGAGAAATACCCCAAACACACTGTTCAAAGAACTCACTGTATTAAACGGAACAGCTGACAGCTGCATATACTGTGCAATCGTCTGCCAAAGATGCGTGTCCCGGACAAGAAACAAAAGTGTGGCAATCGCGCCGGAGCTTATGAGCGCTGTAAGCATACATCTCCATCGATCGGTCGCCCGCACCTCTTGAATACATACCCATACCCAGGCAAAGACAGGGAGAAGCGCCGTGAGATGAAGTACGAACTCTTCTGTGCTGCCTGAAACACTAAAACGAGGCGAAATAGACAACACGGTGGCAAGCCCGCTTGCAACGATACAGAGAATAAGTGCGATATCCAGAATTGTCTTCCGAAACACAACCTCTTTTGAGATCAGCGCGCGAACAAACCACAAAAGAAACGCCGCCAAAACAAAACCGTTCAACACAAGCAGCTTCGGAACGTTCAAAACATCTCGTGTGAAAGGAAGGTAGAACAGCGGGAGCACTGTCGTTCCGACCAGCAAGAGCGAGAATAAAGCGTAGTCAATAAAACGATAGTGACGAGAGTAAGATGAGAACACTGACATAAAAACAATACCTCGGGTTAGTCAAAACGAATAACTTGGTTGGGTGACAACACTTGTTTTGGTTCCGGAGGGGCCGTAGGCGGCTGGGGCGGTTGTGGCTGAGGTGCGTGTTGTGATTGCGGTGCAACAGGAGAAACAGGTTGGGGTTGGGGCGGTCGTGGCAACGCTTGGGGTGGCTGAAGAGGTCGTATTTGACCATCTTGCGACGGCGTTCCGCCATCTCGTTTTTTCTTGCGGTTTCGTTTTCTCTTCCTTTTTTCTCCACCTTCTCCTGTCGCAGAGGTACCAGGAATATTGGACGCGCCAGTTGTCGGAGGCTGTCTATTAAAGGCCTGTTTCGGCTCATCTCTCATTTGTGTTTGTTCTTTTACTTGAGCCTGCGGAGCTGCTGATACTGGTTTTGGTAATTCTTGCGGTTTCTCCTCCTGAGGTTTCGGGACTACAGACGGTAGCGGCTTTTCGTGTTTTGCGGCCGTCTCACGCGGTACCAGTTGAGACAAAGAAAGAGGTTTCTCTGTCGATACTATTTCTACTGCTTTCGCTTCTGACGGAGACTTTTTTTCCAACGAGGGCTTCTTTTCTAACAACGGTTTTTTTTCGCTGACGTCCTTGGGTTTTGGTTTTGGAGCGTCA
>MFQB01000007.1:10969-12886 GCA_001784275.1 Candidatus Magasanikbacteria bacterium RIFCSPHIGHO2_02_FULL_47_14 | reverse complement strand
TGCGTAACGCTCGCGTGACACACGAATGACCTTCTCAGCGCTATCGGTGGGGTGACCAATCGGCGACAGGGTCAAGGCGCTAAACGGTTGCGACGCCACGCCGTCGATCATGAGCTTCAACATAACCTGATACTTTGCCAAATTCACAATATCTTCCTCCAAAAAAATTGGCGCAAACTCTTTTGCCAGAATTTCAGCGTCAGCGGCGCCGACACGAAATGTAACGAGCGACCCAACGTTTCCGAATACTGCGTCTGCAACTATCTCATCCAACTGAGTAATGTACTGGTGCGCCATGACCAAACTCAAGCGATATTTACGAGCTTCAGACAAGATATTCGCAAAACTCGGAGTTGCAAAATTTTGAAACTCATCGACATATAAAAAGAAATCCCGCCGCTGGGCCTCCGGCTGGTCCACACGCTCCATGGCAGATAGCTGAATTTTTGTAATCAACATACCACCGAGCAGACGACTGTTATCTTCTCCTATTCTTCCCTTGGCAAGGTTCATGATGAGAATTTTACCCTCATCCATGAGTTGACGAACATCAATAGTGGACTTTACCTGCGCGACCATGTTTCGAATAATGCTTGCGGACAAAAACTGACCGATTTTGTTTTGAATTGGAGCGACCGCCTCTGTCATATACCGGTCAGGGTAATTTGCAAACTCATTTTGCCAAAAAGCCTTAATCACCGGGTCGGTAATTTTTCTTACGACACGCCCGCGATATTTTTTATCTGCCAACAGACGGTTAATGCCGAGCAACGTTGAACCCGGGTATTCCAATAACGCCAACAACGTATTATTTAAGATGTACTCCATACGCGCTGACCATACATCCGGCCAGATTTTTTTAAAGGTCGCCATCATGCCGGCTGCGACGAGGTGCTTTTGCTCTTCGTTATGAACTTCCAAAATGTTAAAGCCAATCGGATAACCCATGTCTGATGGGTTGAGGTAGGCGATGTCGTTGATCCGCCACGAAGGAATGTAGTTGATAATTTTTTCCGCAAAATCTCCATGCGGGTCGACCAAACCAACGCCATGGCCGGAGTAAATATCATGCAGCATCATGTTTTCCATCATTGTCGACTTGCCCATACCGGTCTTTCCGATGATATACATGTGCCGACGCCGATCATCGAGTTTAATACCAAAACGCCGGGGTTTATTCCGGAAGTTTGTTTGGGCAAAGACGCAAATCTCTTCTGGTTCTTTTTCCGCACCGCCTTTTGTCTGTAGCTGTAGCAACGGCATAATGTATCAGTATATCATATTTATGCCACGAGCGTCTGGTATATTTCTTTTATTTCAGATGATGTTGGAACGTGAATACACTCATGGAGACGACGCCCAAGTTCTTCTCGTCGATAGGTCTCTTGAAATAGCTCCTGAATATGATGCGCAAACGTGTTTCCATCTGTCTCTTGTTCATCCAACACAAGCACAGCGCTTCTTTGTTTCAATGCCGTTGCATTTTCCTCCTGATGCCCGTGCTTTGGGATTAAAACCACCGGTTTTGACAAAGCGGCAAGCTCAGTCAGTGTCCCCAACCCGGCTCTGCCGACTACGATATCTGCAACCGCATAGGCATGTGATATCTCGTCCTGCAAAAAAGGATACGGATGGTAACAGATATATTTTTTTTGTGCTGCAAAGATTTTTTCTGGCGGTCGATCTTTGCCATAGAGATGAATGATATCGTACGCATCAGCGAAAAGTGGAAGCGCATCGACAAGAAGTTCGTTGACGCGAGCGGCGCCTGTTCCCCCACCCAAAACAAGCACGACCGGACGCCCGGGTCGAAGGTGAAAGAACCTTTCTCCCTCTTTTTTATCTCCTTGGAAAATAAAAGATCGAACCGGATTACCCAAAAATCTGGTTTTGCGAGGTGAAAAATACGGGAGGTTC
>MFQB01000007.1:0-10920 GCA_001784275.1 Candidatus Magasanikbacteria bacterium RIFCSPHIGHO2_02_FULL_47_14 | reverse complement strand
AGAGGTAAAAAATCCGTGAATAACTCGAACAATATCTGCAATATTTCGGAAGGAAAGATAGCGCCGAAACTTTCCTGCACTTATTGGTATATATCGCATTGACTCTCTGTCGAGAAATGCGCGTTCAGGCCCATGTTTTGTGCCAACCCAGAGATACTCTGCATCAGGATACTCGTGAGAAAGTGCATCCCGAATCCCTAAAAGGGGTGTGACAGATCCGAGCGTTCCTCCACCAGAGAAAAAGATTTTCATATATCCATGCAAGGATTAGCGCGTTTGTTTGGAAACATTGACTACAACACCTGCTGCTGCCAATGCAAGAAGAAGGGCGGTGCCGCCATGACTGACAAATGGCAATGGGATTCCTGTGAGGGGCATTATGCCGACCATCGCCCCGATATTAAAAAATGACTGGGCCATAAACCATACCACAACTCCACACACTGCCAGGCGACCAAATCCATCCGGTGCTTTGTCAGCTATAGTCAACATTCGTCGGCCGAGTAAAACAAATAATAATATCGTAAAACCGGTTGTGACAACAAAGCCCATCTCCTCACCGATCACTGCAAAGATACTGTCGGCATGAACCTCTGGAAGATACTGAAACTTTTGTTTTGAGTGACCGAGCCCTTGCCCGAGCCAGCCTCCGGAACCAATAGCCACAAATGCCTGATTAATGTGGTATCCGATTCCTTGGGGGTCAAGTTCGGGATGCAAAAATGTTGTAAGTCGAGCGGCCCGATACGGGGCAATAGTGACAAGAATAACAAAAGCGACCACTGCCAAGCCGGCAATCCCGCCCAAATGAATAAACCGGGCGCCTGCAAAAAATAACATGCCAAATAAAATTGCAAATAAGACTGTGGCTGTTCCCACGTCCGGTTCAAGCGCGACCAGCAAGACCGGCATTATGCCGACTCCCAACGCCGGTAAAAATCCCTGCTTCAAATCCCCGATCCTCCTTCCCATTTTCGACAACACATGGGCCAAAAATAACACGAGTCCGAGTTTGGCAAACTCTGATGGTTGAAACGAAAAACCAGCGACTTTAATCCAGCTTGACGCGTTTGTATCTAAGGTTGAACCGACTCCCGGTACAAAAACCAGAATTAACAAGATAACAGAAAGCAAAAAGGCTGCGTATCCGATCTTTGGCAACAACTTGTATGGACACTTTGCGAGTGCAATAAACAACACCAGACCCGGCAGCGCTCCAAACACCAGCTGACGCTTAATAAAAAAATAAGCGTCATTGAATCGATCATATCCCACCGGCGAACTTGCTGAGGTCAACATGACGAGTCCAAAGAGCAAAAGAATGCCGAAGTACAACATCAGCATGACGTCTGGCTGACCCTGATGGCGTCGCATGACTGTCATATTATACATTTAAGTAGACGAGCAACCAGGCCGCGACGAGTAGAAAAACATGAGCCAAAATACTTGCCGATCCACATACGTAACTGATAAATCGATCAACATTGAAAAATATCCAACCTACCGTGGTATTTACGAGAAGGATCATAAGCCCACTCAATGGAATTACCAATACCTTATACCACTGTCCTGTCAGGTCCACCCCAAACAAAATAGTATAGTGAAGGAAGACCGGGTCGGGTTGCGGACGAATATTCCAAAACAGCCACCCCCAGATAAGCAAATTCAAAAACAAACTGGAAAGAAGCAAAAGAGAGATGGGAAGATGTTTCAGGTACAACTTCGCAGGGTAGAAGGAAGAAACCATAGGGTTTGCCCAGTATACCGTAGATTTTGCCCTCTTGACAAGGAATAAAGAACCGTCTATACTACGCTCACTTTCTGAATTAATCGCTCTGATATGGCGCACAAAAAGGCGGGTGGGTCCACACAACTAGGCCGAGATTCCCGCCCACAATACCTTGGTACAAAAGTCGGTGACGGCGAACGCGTCAACCCCGGCATGGTTTTAATTCGCCAGCGTGGCACAAAGATTCGCCCCGGAAAAAACGTTTCCCAAGGAAAGGACGATACCTTATATTCGATGGCCGCCGGTAAGGTTTCGTTCCAGAAAAAAAAACGCCGTCGATTTGACGGCACACTCCGGACTACCACCTACGTATCGGTGAAGCCAGTGTAAACCTGCTAAACTTCAAAAATCCCCCTGCTTGGGGGATTTTTATATACTTGACTTCTCATATATTTTCTGCTATACTTCGCAAAATTCATTTTTCTCAGAAGGGAACTCCCGCTCATGTCGAAAGGCCCCAAGTCCGGTCACAAGGCTACCATCAACACCCCTGTCTTCATCGCCGCTGTCTTCTTGACATTCGTGGCGCTCATGGCCCTGCTGTTTGCCACCTTCGCCGGCAAGATCAGCGGCGGGGTCGCCGGCGGATCCATCTTCCTCCTCGTTGGGGCGATCGTGAACTCGGTCATCCCCGAGGACCCCAGAGTCACAGGGCCACCTGACGACAAAAAATGAACGCCCCGCACACCGCGAGGCACCTACCGGGACGGCAGCGAAGGGGTATCGCTGTCCGTCCCGTTCCCAAACCACTCGATCCCGACTCAGTCGGGATTTTTAATTGTGCTATACTATATGCCATGCTTGATATCTTGTATTCATTTTTGCGGACCCTGGCGTTGGAAATAGTCGGATTATTCGGCATATTTTTTGCTCTTGGTTTTGTATTATCCAAACTTCAGACAGCGGTTCAAACCAACTACCATCGAACCATTGGTTGGAAAGGAATCTTGCTGACTGCCTGGATTGGCACTCCAATCCATGAGATAAGCCACATTTTTTTCGCAAAAATTTTCCGACACCGAATCACCCATGTCTCTCTGTTTAAACCAAACAAAATAACAGGCAACTTAGGTCACGTTGAACACAGCTACAACTCTCTCAGTTTGTACCAGCGAATTGGGAATTTTTTTATTGGTGTGGCACCCATGGTCGGCGGATCTCTCGTCCTTGCCATTTTATTGTTTTTTCTGGTGCCAAATGCCCGTGATATTTATCACACAATCGATGGCATTACTCATGACGGCTTACGCGCTGTTACTCGAGTCCCGGAGATAATCAAACTGTTATTTGCTGATGCGAATATTCAGGAAAAAAGTTTCTGGATATTTTTATTTGTTTCCTTTTGCATCGCCGCACATATTGCACCAAGTAAACAAGACCAAAAAGAAATGTGGGGTGGTTTTCTCTCATTTGCCGCATTGCTTGCGCTACTCAATATCATTCCCTTTTTGCTACACGTTGACCCTCTGCAATATGTTGCACGCATTTCGGTTGTGCTCAGTGTGTGCGTGACATTACTTATTTATGCACTTCTGGTGAGCTTTATTCATTACATCTTTACTTTGGTTATACTACGTATTCCATTTAGACTATTGAAAAAACATCTCTAGACAGAGTGAGATCCCTTTGCTAAACTAAAAACGTTCACTATTAATTTATTTTTATGAAGAAGTCTTTTTTACTTATTCCCGCTGTGATTTTGGTTCTTGGAGCAGGTTGTTTAAACAAAGATGCACAACCCGGTGTCGAAGACGCTCAACGTGGTGAGGGTGAAAATGAGGCTGCTATTGTTGTTGCTCCGGTCACGGTCTCTGATCAAAAGTTAGAGTTTGGCAGAGTAAAAATTGACCGAATTGATTCGCCGGCAAAAGGCTGGGCAGCGGTGTATGCAGCATCTGAAGAAGGTGAGGCACCCGGACGACTCCTTGGATATACGGCCGTTGAACAGGGGGGAAACCAAAACATCAGCGTCCATATCAATACCGACCGTATAAGTCCAAAGTTATATATAGTCTTACACAATGACACCGGTGAGATGGGAAAGTTTGAGTTCCCGGCTGCCGATGCGCCAATGGAAAATATGGCAGCAGTGGAGTTTGCTCTTCTTTCAAATGCAGAAGGAAATGAAACTGTAGTGGAAGAAAAAGCTGAACAACCTCAAGAAAAGAAAAAAGAATCAGAAGAGGAACCAACGCCAACTCCGGCCCCACAGCCGACACCACAACCTGAACCGACACCGGCTCCAACTCCGGCTCCCACCCCAACTCCTGCAATAAAAGAATTTTCAATGGTCGCAAAACAATGGGAGTTTGTCCCATCGTCGATTACTGTAAAAAAAGGTGATCGAGTAAAGTTGTCGATTAAGAGCACAGATGTCGCACATGGGTTTACTCTCACCGCATTTGGAATCAGTGAAAGACTGGAACCAAATAAAACCGTGGTCGTTGAGTTCGTGGCAGACAAGGTCGGCACACACTCATTTTTCTGTAGTGTCTCCTGTGGATCCGGACATGGTGGCATGCGCGGTCAGTTGGTTGTCACAGAATAATTGCATCAAACAATACAAATAACCCCGACTCAGTCGGGGTTATTTTATTTCAAAGTCCTTATATTGTCGTTCCTTTATTTTTTCCCAATGTTCTTCAATTGATTCAACATGAGCAGCCGGTGATCCAATATGACAAAATGCCAAAAGATGAAGGAGTGCGTCTTTATCCCCTTCTGCAACAACAGTAACACTCCCATCCGGGTTATTTTTTGCATAACCAACAAGCCTGAGTGCGTCGGCCTTCTTTTTAGTCTGAGCCCGAAACCAAACGCCTTGGACTTTGCCATGGATTGTGAGTGTCAGATGGTGCATGTTGCAATTATAACATAATGAAACAGGGCGGCTGGAACTGGTCACCTATGGTGACCGCCAACCGCCCTTTTGAAAACCCCTCCGAGAGATACGCACCACGCCGCGTCAGTTGCGGCGGTGGAAGACCATGCGCCCCTCGATCCAGGTCTCGAGGACCTGAACCTGGCCGAGCTGTTCCAGGTGCGCGAACGGGTCGCGATCCAGGATGAGGAAGGTGGCCGGACCGTTGACCGCGAGCGGCGCGTCGATGAAGGTGCCCATAATCTCCGGCACCGTAATCGTTTGCTCACCGCCGCGGTTGACTGCGAGCGCCATCCCGCCCCAGGGGTCGTCGCCCGTGATGGCGCCGTCCGTCCCGGCCCTCCACGCCAGACCCTCCTTGCGGAAGTCACCGTACGGATTGATCCGCGCCATGACGTGGGCCGCGAGCCGATCGGTGTAATCTGTGAGGTCGCTGAGGAAACCGGGCTGGGAGCAGACCTCGATCCGGACGTGCGCCCTCTGGAGCCGCGCGACGTGCTCGATGAGCTTCGGGTGCACGGTCTCGAAGTGCTCAAAGGAGAAGGTACACCCCGAGGATTCGCCATTCAGACGCTGCATCACCGTGCCGAAGGCGGTGGAGGCCGCCTCGCACGCTGCGCAGCCGATGCAGTGGATCGCGAACTGGTCGATCCCCCGCTCGCGCGCGAGGAGCACGTCATCGACGTACCGGCGCTCGTCGAGCAGGAGCTTGCCGCCCTGTCCGTCGCTGTACCGGTGGTGCCCACACATGCAGGCCAGCCGGTTCCCGAACGCGCCGTCGGCGAACTCCTTGAGCCAGCGGAGCTGAAAGTGCAAAACACTGGCCGAGGTGGCGCTGAGGAGCGGGTCTTCCCGCAGCATCCACGGCTGCACCGCGAAGTCGCAGGGCAAGATCATGAGTCCGCGCCGGTAGATGTCCTGCAGGGCGTGCAGGAGCGGGAAGCCCATGACGCCCATGTCCGTGATTCGCGTGAAGCCGACCCTCCCCATGATAATCTGCCGTTGCAGGAGCGCGGCCTTGAGGGTCCAGTCGTCCAGCTCCATCCACGCCATCGCGAGCATCACGTACTGCTCGTGGATGACCCCGTCGTGGTAGGAGCCGATGGCTTCGCGCGGGAACTTGGACACGATCTCCTTCGCGAGGGTGCTGGAGATCAACGCGCCGTGGAAGCTCTGGTCGAAGATGATCGCCTTGCGGCCCTTCACGATGCTATCGAGCCAGCTCTGCGTCAGCAGGCCGGCGGGCAGCAACCCGGTGTTCCACCCGGTCGCGACGACCCAACCGGTCGCCTGCTCCGCAAGCTGGGCCTCGATCCGCGCCGCGGCCTCGGCCAAAGTCTTCACCCCGCCGAGCACCACGGCGTTCGCGAAGAGCGCGAACAGCCAGTGGGTGTGGCGGTCGTGGAGACCGGGCACGATGACCGCGCCGGCCGGGAGCTGGAGGACATCAGAGGCCGCCACCGGGCCACATTGCGGCCCGACAGCCAGGACCCGGCCGTCGACCGGATCGATCGTCAGTCCCTCGACTCGTGCGTCGAGCCGACCGCTGTCGGCCATGCTGTAGACGCCACCATTCAAAAACATCCGCGTCGCCATCGTTTCTCTCCTGTGGAAAAGAGCGTTTCTCTCGCTCTTACTTATAGCAAAAGAAAACACCGTAATCTAGCAGAAAACGGTGTTTTTGTCAATCTTGTAAATTTTGTTTTACTTCACCTCAACACCAAGCAGATATGTCATCAATGCCATTGCGTTAAACTGGAATCCATTCAAAACCTCCCAGGTTATATTTTGGGGGTGGTTATCTACGTCCTCTGACATAGTTAATCTGCCGTCGGTTGTCTTCCGTGGTGTGACAGCCTGAAATAAACAGTCGGGCCGAATTCGGGTTGTATCTTCCAAAGAAAATTGGTGGAATGCCTTGTTAAAGGCGTCAACATTCTTCTGCGGCTCTCCGGTTTGTGGAAGTCCTTCCACCCAAATCAGGCCATCAACATCTGCAATCCACTCATCAATCGGAGCATAGGCGATTGAACCGCCCCGTTCTTGGGTTAACTGTTCAATGTGATCTGGTGCACGGAAAACATCTACAACCGGGTCGATCAAAAACCTGACTCCAAATGTGCCGAGTGCGCTGAGAACCGCTTTCATTGGTCGCGACGAACTTACCATCCCATACATGCCAATCTTTTTTCCTTCAAATGTTCCCCAGCGTTTAAACATGGGGTAGGCCAAAGAAATGGCGCCTGATGCGTGTTCTTCACCACCGCACATGGCATTGATAAGCGGGATGTGAATCATCTTTGCAAGAGCTTGTGGATCACAGTCGTTATAACGGAGCGCCATGACATCGCTCACCTCGGCGATAGACCGTACGATATCACCGATATCCTCTTCGCCGGTTCCAAGATACGTGCCTTGGACACCGGTCAACCCGGTCCACCCTCCGCCCAGGCGGATAACTCCCGACTGAAACGCGGTCATGGTTCGAGTACTCTCTTTCAAAAACATACTTGCCAAAACTTTTCCACGAAGCAAGTCGCTAAAGTCTCTTCCGGCCTTTATGCCGTCGTCAAAAATTTTCATGCGTCGAAAGATCTCAAAGTAATCTTCCTTGCTAAAGTCTGTTGTGTGGACAAAGTCACGTTTGGGCATAAAAAAGTAAATATAATACTACAACTTTCTCACAATACCCATGTTTGCGTCAACTTCGATTATTTGCCCGTTGCGAAGAATTTGAGTCGCTCCGGCAACTCCCACAACACACGGAACTCCCAACTCGCGAGAAACCACAGCCGTATGAGAAGTCAAACCGCCCTCTTCGGCAACAATCGCTGCTGCACGACGCATAATTGGAACAAAACTTGGCGTGGTATTATTTGTGACAAGAACTTCGCCATCACAAAAAGATGAAAGATCACCACCTGGCAAAAGTATCCTCACCGCTCCTTTTCCTACGCCAGTTTGTGCTATTCTCCCACTCCACTCACTTGCATTGTCGGCATCATGGGCAAAATATTTTTTTTCAATCTCTTGAACATCTGCTCCATAATATATCTCAGTTGCATCTTTCTTCGGGTATGTAATACATAACTCATGACGTTGCCGAATTATTGCGTCTTCCACTCGTGTACCGTTTTTAAATAACAACTCAACTTCCTCCGGTGTGTAATAAAAAATTTCAACCTCAAAGCGCCGCGCAATTTCTTGAAATACTTGTTCGGCATAATATCGAAACTCAATAAGAACTCTTTTTAAAAAATCCTTGGCTGCCGCCGCCTCTTGAATATTGTATACCAGCCATTGTGTATCTGGTGATAATGATGCTACTTGTTCTTTTTGTTGCTGCTCCCGACGTTCAAGTTCTTCTCTTAAAGCATGCGCACGCGCTAACTGGTCCTGTATATCTTTTTTTCTTTGAAGATAGTATTGCAGTGATAACGGCTCTTCAAAAAAATAACCTAGCGAACTCCACTGCCACTTTTGAGCGTGCCGCTCCACATCGGTCGTCTCTAAAAATTCGATCTCCTCTTCTAGCGAGTAACTCATCTTTGTGGGGGCACAGATAGAGGCAAGCAAGTCACTATCAGGTATTTGTTTTTGTATCATTGGCAAGTTCACAAGATCGCCTAAGCGGAGCGTCATCATGCCGCGTACAGCATGCCCAAAATAATTAACTGCCTGGTTATAATATGCAAGCAACTGCTCTTGTGTCATGGTCTCCACAGGCTCCAGTTGTTTCCACTCTTTCATCGTAGCGTCATACCGAGCGTGGATATCTGCTGTAAACCGGTCGATCACTTTTTCACGCAAAAAATATTGGTAAAAAATATGTGGTTGTTCTTGATATTCTTGTTGAGATGAAAAGACGAAGGCCCATTCAGTCAAGTCGTCTTTGGTATAGGTTATGACAGCACATCCTTTATTATCAAAAAATGTAAACCACTTTTGACAATAGGCTGTCGTGATATATCGAAATAAAAAGAAACACTTGCGAACTGCTTGATGAGAGATAACAAGATGATCAGGAATTTTCATATTCTTCGAACAGTCCCCTGTGTTGCGTCTACCTCAACAGTATCTCCTGTCTTAAAAACCTGCGTTGCCTGGTCTGTGCCAACAATACAGGGTATGTGTAACTCTCGAGAAATAATAGCGGCATGGCAAACAATGCCGCCTTCATCTGTAACAATCGCCGCTGCCTTACGAATTGCCGGCATATAATCTGGATGCGTCATATTGGAGATAAGTATCTCGCCCGACTGCATCTTTGGAACGTCTTTCAGATGCAGAATCACTCGAGCCTTTCCTTGAACTTTTCCTGTGCAGGCAACTTTTCCTTGCAAAAAAGAGACACCTGAAATATCTACCGACGTTTTGAATCGCTCTTTCAAAAGAGCAGCGCGTTCTACTTCTTCTGTAATAATACGGGCGGATCCATGAAGAAAATGAATGGCGTATTCTTTCTTAAGTCGCGCCTCCATTTCTTGTGCAGATGGCACCTCGCCGGTTGTTAATGCTTTCAGCACTTCATCTCGTGTGAGGTGTCCGCCAATAAAAGGAGGTAATGAAAAATACTCTTCAAATGCACGGAAGAATGGTCCGGCATTCACTGCCGCCCACTTATATATGTCTATTCGCTCAGTTCGCAGGAAAACATACTCATGAATTGTGCGCGCAACTTCATAAAACCATACATCATCACGATATAGTTGCTGGAATATCCGATCAGCGTTCTCTGCGGACAGCTTTCGAGCCTCCTGCTTTTCGTGCAAACGAGCCTTTGGGTCGGTAAACTCACGCACCAACTCTTTCAGCTCATCTTCATTCCAATATCTGTCATTCACAGAGTAACCACCGAGGTGTCCATAGGTTTGTTGAATAATGCGCAACTGTTCTGTTGGCTCTTCATCAATCTTCCATTGCAATAACTCTTCAATACAACGGTCCATCTGAATCGGTTTGGTACATCGGGCCAGTATTTCATATATCTCTTTTCCTCTCTCTTCACCGTACCGTTTCACGAGTTCTGACTGAAACCACTCATCCAATACAAACGTAATCGCCCAGGGAATCCAGATGTACTCTATATATGGCAGCCAGGCGTCCGAATACTTCTGATACACTTCTATTGCCTTCTCAGGAGAAAAGGAAGAAGATACTTGTGCCAAATCATGAGTTGTGGCTTTGAGGTAATCTCGATCTTTTTCAAATGCAACAAGATGCGCATCCAGATTCCATCCATCTGCACAGACCTTATCCGCATACGAATGCATCATCTTAAGATATTCATCTTCAACATACCATGCCTCCCACTTTCCATCTTTTCCAAGATATATCATTTCGGTCATGGGTGTATTTGGCAACAAAAATGTAGGCCGGACAACATATAGCTCTACATCTTGTGCGCCGGTGGTTCTGGTATAAATTTTCTTAAACTGACGCGGAGGCATAGTTATGACTTTCGTACACTCCCCTTTTTTGCATCAACAAAAACCGTTTCTCCTGTTTTAAAAATTTGCATGGCATCTTTAACACCAACAACGCACGGAATTCCCAACTCACGTGAAATGACCGCTGCGTGAGATGTCAGGCCCCCTTGTTCGGCTACGATGCCACCTGCGCGGCGCATGATGGGAAGAAAGTCAGGGGTTGTCTGGTTGGTGATAAGTATCTCACCATCTTGAAAGTCCTTAAACTGGTCTCCACCAAGGACAATGCGCGCAACACCTTGTGCCACACCCACTGAAGCAGGTGTGCCAGCTACTTCACGAACACGTGAGTAGTCGTGAAACAACGGCGAAAAATCGATATCGGTAAGCTCATCTTTTGTCAAAATGACAAATCCATCTTTGTCGAAAAGAGACAAAGCGCCATCTCTTCGTCGCTCGGCCATCTGACGAAACGGCCCGGGGTCTTTCACAAAGTCTTCAAGCTCAAAAAACATGAGATACATGATAAGTTCGGGATCAAAGTCCAAACGCCTCGCTAACTCGTCTGCATACAAAAAAATAAAGTGGTTCAGCCGCAACACCGCTTCTTTTCGACAATCCTGAATAAACGCACAATCATCGGTAAACTCAACAAATGTTCTCAGGGCTTGTGATGCATCAACCCGGTCCAGTATTTCTTTCTTTTGCAGAGACAGCCCGGCGAAACGCTCCTGTTCTTTTTGACTCTCTCGTGATCCGTTAGAAATACTCTGGATCTCTCGAAAAATATCTTCAGGCTTCTTGGGCACGGCCTGTAAGTA
>MFQB01000006.1 GCA_001784275.1 Candidatus Magasanikbacteria bacterium RIFCSPHIGHO2_02_FULL_47_14 | reverse complement strand
GGGGTGTTTTATTTAGTCTCTATATGGGTGCTCTTTCACCCACTCTTTGTCTATCTCACCAGCCAGCCTTACAAAAGAGTTTCGTCTGTCAAGGTCAACGGATTCTTCCGGGTGTTCTTGAAAATAAGTAAGGCGTTCAGCAAACTCGTCCGCATGAGTTTTTGTAAGAATGTGGCTTGTCATTTCATGTGCATGCACACCAACCATGTGTACTCTTTTGTCGTCTCCCGCTCGTAAAAATTCTCTGCGTATTTTTTCGTACTCATCAACATGCCGCGTAGATACTTCTGTGTCAGCTGAAATATACGGATCAGCCTTTTTCTGTACTTCCCGGATTCTTTCCCAGCCCGCACTTCTTAGATTTTCAATTTCCGGGTCAAGATCTTCATAACTTTGGCGAGGGTCTCCCAAAATACGTTTGTTATAAAATTCAGCCACATCACGCAGTTGTTGGATTTCGGCTCCTTGCATTTCTCTGCGCAGCGCCAGTGGAACAGTCAAAGATGTGTCTCCATGTGATCCGCGCATAAAACGAGCACCATATGTCGCCTGTCTGAGAGTTTCTGCGAATTTTGGAGATACACGATCTATGTGGGTGGAAACACGATCCCCATACAGCCCAAGCCTCTTTTTTTCTTTATATTCTGAATCGTCAAAACTAAAGTGGCCTTGTTCATCATTATATTCCAAAAAACGTGAGGCAGCGGCTCCCCGGTCAAGCACCTCTAGGCTTAGCGGCTCACCCGTACTTAAGAACTTTTGAACAGCAACCACAAGAGCATCATATTCTTTTTGATTTAATTCGATGGTTCTGCGTCGCCATTCTAATTCCCGCTCTTTTTGA
This sequence comes from Candidatus Magasanikbacteria bacterium RIFCSPHIGHO2_02_FULL_47_14, assembly GCA_001784275.1. Classification (GTDB taxonomy): domain Bacteria; phylum Patescibacteriota; class Patescibacteriia; order Magasanikbacterales; family UBA922; genus MFQB01. The sequence continues at coordinate 11,991 of MFQB01000006.1, read as the reverse complement.
ACTGCCGGATTTTCAACTGGTCCCGGTTGTCTTTCTGACATACAAAAGAATATTAACTTCTTATTTGACCTGCACCTTTAATAACATACTTGTAACTTGTTAGCTCTTTCAGCCCCATCGGCCCGCGCGCATGAAGTTTTTGTGTGCTGATACCAATTTCTGCGCCAAGACCAAACTGTGCGCCGTCAGTGTAGGTGGTTGAGGTGTTGGCGTAGACTGCCGCTGCGTCTACTCGTCGTAAAAATTCTGAGATATTTTTTTCGTCTTTCGAGATAATTGCTTCGCTATGTTTTGAACTATGGGTTGCAATGTGTACCAGGGCGTCTTCAAAGTTAGCCACGGTTTTTACTGACATCTTCAGTGACAAGAACTCTGTGCCAAAGTGTTCTTCTGTTGCATGGTGGAGGAGCGCCTCAGGATACGTATTTGAGAGCATTTCATACGATTGCTCGTCAGCAAGTATCTCTACCTTTTTGTCTACTAAAGGTTCAACGATCCGCGCCAAATTTTCTAGTTGTTTTTCATGTACTAAGAGAGTATCTAACGCGTTGCATACACTTGGTCGGCGAGTTTTGGCGTTGAAAATAATCTGTGTTGCCATCGCCACATCTGCGGTTTCATCCACAAATGTGTGCACGATTCCTGCTCCGGTTTCAATCACCGGAACTCGTGCATGCTCACGTACAAAGTTAATTAACTGCTGGCTGCCACGCGGGATCACAACATCAATATGGCCTACCGCTTGTAACATCTTTTCCACCAGGTGTTTGTCGTTGGGAAGTAATGTTACAACGGACGTCGGTATCTGATATTTTTTAAGTACCTCGTGGATGAGTTCCACCAGAGCTTGATTTGAGGCTTGCGCATCACTGCCACCTTTTAGTACACACACGTTCCGAGATTTAAAACACAGTGCAAAAACATCAAAGGTGACGTTTGGGCGCGCTTCGTAGATAACGCCGATCACACCAAGTGGCACAGAGATTTTTTGGAGACGTAGGTCGTCTGCAATGGGTCGCTCTTCTAATATGTTGCCAACCGGAGAGGGAAACTTTACAACCGCACGCATGTCATTTGCAATCACCTTCAAACGATCCGGTGTAAGCATCAGGCGGTCATAGGTTGGGTCGTCGGGAGGTTTTTTTGAAAGGTCGAGCTTGTTCGCCTCCAAAATTGTTTCTGTGTTTTCTTCTATCGCACCAGCAATGTCTGACAAGACACGGTTGATAGTCTCCTCTGAAATATCCAATAAATCAGTGGTCGCGCTTTTTGCGTTTGTAAGCAATATATCAAGTACGTCCATATTATTGTTTTAGTTCTTGAGAACGACGGATAGCCGCGTCTATAGCCTGGTCAAAGATAACGTCGAATTTTTGTTTTTGTAAGTGACTGAGTGCCGCCACTGTGACGCCGCCTTTGGAAGAAACCGCCTCGCGCCATTCTTTAGCGGTTTTAGTATTTTTTTCTAGGAGGTGAGCGGCGCCAACAAAAGTTGTTTCTGCAATAATCCGTGCTTGGTCGGAAGACAATCCCAGAGTAAGGGCCTTTTCTTGCAAGAGTTCTGTAAGATAGAAAAAGTATGCCGGTCCGCAGCCACTTAATGCTGTTATAACATCTACCATTGCTTCTTCGTTCACCTCTATTTCTTTTCCAAACGAGGTAAATATCTCTTGAACCAAATCTTTTTCTTGACCAGTAACGTTTTCATTTGCAACCCAACCAGTAAGACCTTGTCCAACTTGTGCCGGCAAGTTTGGCATCGAACGAACCACGCGAGCTGCGCCCGTTTTTGCAGCGATGCTTCCCAGTGAAATGCCTGCCATAATCGAGATAACTAATTTGTCCGAAAGATCCAGGTGTATCTCTGCAAATGTTTGTGGTTTTACTCCAAGGAGTACCACGTCAACCTGAGGGAGCATGTCAGTCACTTTTGTAAAGCCGTGTGTCACACCAAGTGCGTCAAGTTTTTCTTGACTGTGGTCACACACAAAAATATCTTCAGGAGAAAATTTTTGTACCAATGCGCGGTAGATTGCACCACCCATGTTTCCGGCCCCAATCAATCCAATTTTCATATTATTTTTCTATGTAGAGATAGTCGTAGTGTACGAGGGGTTTTTTTCCTTTCACGCCGATGTACTTGCGGGCAGTGTCGGCCGGATATTCGGCAACACCTAGCCCTAGTCGCTGGTTTTTTTCATCCTTAATTTGGATAATATCTCCTTTTTCAAATGCGCCTTCGATTTTGGTGATCCCAACCGGCAGCAAGCTGCATGTTTTTTGTTTGGAGGTTAAAATTTCTCGAGCATCTTTTTTAATATACACGGTTCCTTTTTCTTGCCCGTAGGCATAGGCAATCCTTTTTTTAATATTTGATCGTTGCCTTTCAGGAAGAAATGTCGTACCAATATTTTTTCCAGCAACCACCTCACGAATCGCATGCTGCTTTTCCCCATTGACCACGTGCGTGCGAATGCCGAGCGTTGCAAGTTTTTGTGCGACTGCACATTTGGTCTTCATGCCACCACGACCAAATGACGATTTGGTGGGAGCAATACTTTTTTGCCACGATATATCCTGTGGAGCAATGGTTTCAATAATGTGTGCGTCCGGACTTTCCGGGTCGCCACTATAGACGCCATCTACGCTGGTCAGGATAATCAGACGCTCTGCATTCATCATCGATGACACTAGCCCTGCAAGCTCGTCGTTTTCTGTAAACATCAATTCTGTAACAGAGACCACGTCGTTTTCATTCACGATGGGGATTACCCCCTGTCGCAAGAGGGAAGAAAAACAGTTTTTCATGTTCATGTAATGGGTCCGGTCGCGAAAGTCTTCTTTGGTGGCCAGGACTTGTGCCGGAACGATGGCGTGGGGCCTGAACAGAGAAGCGTACGTACCCATGAGGGCAACCTGCCCGACCGCAGCCAGTGTTTGGCGACGGACAACCGGATCTTCCTTTTCGTCAAGCGCAACAATGCCTCGCCCGGCTCCCATGGCACCAGAAGAAACCAGGATAACCTCAGCACCACCGCGGATGACAGTCGCAATATCCGCGACAATATGACGCATGTGGTCTATATCAAGAAGACCGGTATCTTTGGTGATCACGTTGGTTCCGATTTTGATGACGATACGTTCGCGGGGCATATTTTATTTTTTCCCAACCGAAGCTAAGATAAACGCCAGAAGAAAACAGGCGATATACGCCACGACCAGGTTGATCCAGTGTGTTTTTAAAAAATGCACATTGAGCCAGATCAATAGTACACTGAAGAAAACTGCGGCAATAGCGCCATATACCCCCCCCACTAAAAATTGTCGTGCTCCGGATCGGTCCTGCATGGTGAGAAAAATATATGAAACGACAAAAATAATTGGTATGCCGCCAAGCGCCCCGGCCATCTTGGGTCCTGAAAATTTTGCCACGACCAGAATAATCGCAGTCACCACTGCCGAAGCCAAACTTTTTAATACTATATCCATAGAGTCAAATTAAGAAAGTAGGAAGTACACCAAGATAATTTGCACGGCAAAAATTGCAGCCAGACCAGCTTGAAAATTCGTCTTCTGTGTTTTGTGACGGAAATAATGCATGCCGGCTGCAGCGCCAATGGATCCACCAATTGCCGTCAAGAGCCACAAAGTATTTTCGCTCACTCGACGTCGTCCCGGAAGCTGCGCTCGCATCTTGTCAAAACCAAAGTAAAAAAATGTAAGAAGGTTAATGCCAACACCATACAGGAGCAAGCATTCGAAGAAAAAAGACAGATTGAGAAACCAGTCCACCATATTAGGAGTCAGTTTTTTGGTCGAGATTATAGTGATACTTTCGGTCCTCGTGTGAGAGCTGAATCAGCTCTTCGCGGATTTTGTTTGGTTGAGGAACGTCGTGAAAAACGATATTAATATTGTCTGAAGCGGTTTTTACCGTGACCGTTCCGTAGTGAAGCAGCGTTGGGAATATGCCATGGACATCGGTCGTTACATCTTGGATACGAAAGAGGTCCAATTCAGAGATGGTACGGGAAAATAGCCCGAATTGCTCAATGTCGATGATTCGGTCATTGGTCACAACCCACATGTCCAAGTAAAAAATCACGAACTCAGTATAGAAAAATAGCAAAATACCAAAATAGTAGAGACTCCCGAGCAAAATGCCGAGCACCTGTATCATCTCTTTTTCGATAAATAAGGGAAAAAGATTTTTAAATAACAAGAAAATCGCAATGGGAACAAGAATCAGGAGAATAAAAAACAGTACTTTTGGTAAAAATGTTACGGGATGCCGACGCAAAATATGAACGACTCGTTCGTATGATTTTTGTTTAATGAGGTAAGAGACATGCATAGCTAAAATCCGGTTTGACGAAAGAGGTTGAGGATCCACTCGAAGTTAAACAGAGTAAGCGGTGCACGCCAGTCGACGCCAACACCTTGAAGCAATATAAATGTACCAAACAAGACTAATGTTGCGCTGCCTAACACGAAAACAGTGATTACAAAGCTTGTGAGCGTGAGAGAGGCTGTGCCAACCAGATGGAAGAAGTTAATAAGAAGAAAGATAGTAAACACTGCCGCCAAAAGAAGATAGAGGATAAAAAATACGTAGAGAGGGATCGAGATCATATCAAAGTAATGCGTGCTGTTTTTTTTGTAGGTGCGAGTAGGCGAGTGTGGTGGTTTTTCTTCCGCGCGGTGTGCGTTCCAGCATACCAATTTGAAGCAAGTACGGTTCGTAGATGGTTTCGATGGTGTCCATCTCTTCGGCCACTGCTGCTGCAAGTGTGTTGAGGCCAACCGGACCTCCGCTAAACTTATCAATAATGGTTTCCAGAATTTTTCGATCGACACTGTCTAACCCATAGTGGTCGATATATAACATGGTGAGGGCATCGTTCGCTACGGCCGCAGAGACTCCGCCGTTGTGACGAACCTCTGCGAAGTCACGGACCCGCTTCAATAGGCGATTGGCTACGCGCGGTGTGCGTCGCGCTCGGGTGCTAATGAGCGCTGCTGCATCTTTGTCAATCGGTATGCTTAAAATTTCTGCATTTCTTGTGACAATAGTCTCAATGTCCTCTGGTTCGTAAAAGTTCAGATGATAGACATGACCAAAGCGGTCTCGCAGCGGACTGGAGAGAAGATTCAAACGGGTTGTGGCGCCGATCAAGGTAAATTTTTCCACAGGCATGCGCAAGGTCCGCGCTGCCGGGCCTTTCCCAACAATAATATCAATGGCAAAGTCCTCCATAGCAGTATACAGAACCTCTTCTATGGTCTTATTGATCCGGTGAATTTCATCAATAAACAGGACGTCGCCTGCTGAGAGGTTGGAGAGAATAGCGGCCAGGTCGCCCACTCGTTCCAAAGCCGGTCCGGCAGTCATCTTGAGGTTTCCCCCCATCTCTCGTGCAATGATAGAGGCAAGAGTAGTTTTGCCAAGCCCCGGGTTTCCATATAACAGCACATGCTCAATGGGTTCGGCGCGTCGTTTTGCCGCTTCAATGGAGATGGATAGCGGCTCCTTGATGTGCGCCTGTCCGATAAACTGTGCGAGTGTTTTTGGTCGAAGAGTTATTTCAATATCGACCTCTTCAGGTTGGGCCTTTGGAGTTACGGTTCTCGTCTCAGTCATAGGTAGCGCTATCGTAGCATGCAAGGGTGTTTTTCTCAAGAAGTGTTTTATGCGATTTGAGATTGTGGATAACTTTTTTAGATCGAAAATAACGTCGGACTTTTTGTTTTTGTTAAGCAAAGAATATCTCTGCTTCCCACTATTTTGCGCCCTAGAAGCCCTGTGATATACTACACAGTGCCAATCGCTCATACACAATATATTGTGGTATAAGATCCATTTACACCACAATATATGGGAATCCCCGCCATGGGGGTTCTTTCATCTCAAACTATTAACATGCTTGTCATATGAAGATCGAGACCCCGCTCATCATTATTAAAAAACGGAACGGCTCTTTGGTGCCTTTTGAGGCCGGAAAAATTAAAATTGCCTTGGAAAAGGCCTTTGTTTCCACACGTGGCGGTTTTGATGAAGCTCTCTCAGAGAGCCTGACCCGTGAGATAGTGGCCCTGGCAGAAAGCCAATTTGCCGATAAGAATCCAGGGGTCGAAGATATCCAAAATTTTGTTGAAAACGTTTTGATGGAAGCAGGGTACTTTGATGTCGCCAAGCACTATATCATCTATCGGTACGAACACACGAAAATCCGCGAGGAAAAGAAGCAAGAGGTGGTAAAGAAGATCGAAACCGGCGGTCTGTATGTGATGAAACGTTCAGGCACAAAAGAACTGTTTTCCATTGAAAAGCTCCGCCGCAGCATTGAACTCTACACCAAAGGATACGAAGAGGTAATCAATGTCGACACTATTTTAAATCAATGCCGTCAGGAAATCTACGAAGACATTGATACCCGTGAGATCAGCCGCTCCATTGTGATGGTCTTGCGCTCGTTTATTGAACATGATCCAGCCTATTCCTATGCAGCTTCCAGAGCCGTTTTATACCCGTTGTATAAGGACATCATTGGGTCTCAGAACTTTGACGCCTCTCGGCTGCATGAACAACTAAAGGCAGCCTTCCCACGCATGATTCAAAAAGCGGTTGGATTTGGCAAACTCGACCCTCGTGTTTTGACCTTTGACTTGGAAGTACTGGCTTCAACGTTGGACTTTTCACGCGATAACCTTCACCCCTACCTAAGCACGCAGACACTGGTGGATCGTTACTTTTTACAGAGTCCGGAAACAGAAGAGGTGTTGGAGACCCCACAGTTTTTCTGGATGCGTGTAGCTATGGGTTTGGCTGTTATGGAACCAAAGCGCATGGAGCGTGCTCAGGAGTTTTACGAAGTGATATCGACTCTCCGATATGTTCCTTCAACTCCCACCTTGTTTCACTCTGCGACCAATCACCCACAGATGAGCTCCTGCTATTTGACCACAGTGGACGACTCGCTTGATCATATTTTTAAGTGTGTTTCAGATAATGCGCAGCTGTCAAAGTGGTCAGGCGGTATTGGCAACGACTGGACCAACTTGCGGGGAACAGGTGCCTTTATCAAGGGAACCGGCGTGCCAAGCCAGGGTACGATCCCGTTTTTGAAGATTGCCAGTGACACGACTGCTGCCATTAACCGCAGTGGCCGACGTCGTGGCGCAACCTGTGCCTATCTTGAAACCTGGCACTGGGATATTGAAGACTTCTTGGAACTCAGAAAAAATACTGGTGACGAACGCCGCCGCACCCATGACATGAACACCGCCAATTGGATTCCGGATCTTTTCTTTAAACGTATTCGTGAAGATGGAGAGTGGTCTTTGTTTTCTCCGGATGAGACATCTGACCTGCACCATTTGTACGGCGCAGCATTTGAGAAACGATACGAAGAATATGAACGCCGCGGGAAACGCGGAGAGATGAAGTTGTATCGAGTTTTGAAGGCGCGCGATCTGTGGAAGAAGATGATCACCATGTTGTTTGAAACCGGTCATCCGTGGATCACCTTTAAGGATCCATCCAACTTGCGTTCACCGCAAGATCACGTTGGTGTAGTCCACAGCTCAAATCTCTGCACTGAGATTACCCTCAACACCTCATTTGAAGAGACAGCGGTCTGCAACTTAGGATCAGTCAATCTTGCACGTCACGTCACTGCCGGGAAACTCGACGAAACTTTGTTGGCGCACACCGTGGCGGTTGCCATGCGGATGCTCGACAACGTCATCGACTTAAATTTCTATCCAACCAAAGAAGCGCGCACCTCAAATTTGAAGCACCGTCCGGTCGGACTCGGCATCATGGGATTGCACGACGCACTGTATCAACTGCACATCAACTTTGACTCAGACGCAGCAGTCGATTTTTCAGACACCAGTATGGAGTTGCTTGCCTACTATGCAGTCAAGACCTCCAGTGACCTCGCCCGTGAACGAGGTGCGTACGAAAGCTATCGTGGATCAAAGTGGGATCGCGGCATCTTCCCAATCGACACCTTGGACCTGTTGGAAAAAGAGCGTGGAATTAAAATTGACGTGCCACGAACTGCAAAAAAAGATTGGACTTCAGTACGAGAGGCAGTCAAACAATATGGCATGCGCAACTCAAACTGCATGGCCATTGCTCCAACCGCAACCATCTCAAACATCGCAGGCTGTATTCCAACCATTGAACCGATTTACAAAAATATCTACGTGAAAGCAAATCAGGCCGGCGATTTTACCATCGTGAATCCATACCTGGTGGCAGAGTTAAAGAAACGCAACCTTTGGGACGCCGAGATGCTTGGCAAGTTGAAGTACCAGGACGGCAGCATTGCCAACATTCCAGAAGTTCCACAAGATCTCAAAGATCGGTTTAAAGAAGTGTTTGAGATCGATGGGCGCTGGTTGATCAAGGGCGCTGCCTACCGCGGGAAGTGGATTGATCAAAGTCAGTCTCTGAATATTTTTTACTCAGGTCACTCTGGAAAAGAACTGAGCGACATCTACATGTATGCCTGGGAGATGGGGTTAAAGACAACATATTATTTACGTTCAATGGGTGCATCACAGGTAGAGAAGTCCACCGTGAATGCGTCAGTATATGGTGACACGCACAAGAGAAGTAACTTTTCTACAGCGCGCGTAGAGAGCGGTGTGGTGCCACAAGAAGTACCAACTGCCATGCCAAGCGCAAATGCCGAACCGGTCATGGCCACCTCTGTCGCAGAACCAAAAATGTGCAAGATTAATGACCCGGACTGTGAAGCATGCCAATAACTTGATGATAGAAGTATTATGCCGATTAAAAAGACAACCGAACGAGTGAACATCAACAATCGACGTGTGATCAACGGCGCTGATGCTGATGTGGTACAGCTCCATCCAATGAAACATACATTCGCCTGGGATGCATACAATGCAGGGAATGCCAACCACTGGCTGCCAACTGAGATTATCATGCAAAATGATATTGAACAGTGGCGTGCCGCGAACGTGTTAAGCGACGATGAGAGACATGCATTTAAGACAGTGCTGGGATTTTTCACGACCGCCGATTCGATTGCTGCAAATAATATTGTCTTGGCCGTGTACCGCCACATGACCTCTCCAGAGTGCCGGATGTACTTACTCCGCCAAGGATACGAAGAGGCGATTCACACCCATGCCTATCAGTATATTGTTGAGAGTTTGGGCTTGGATGGTGGAGAGATCTTTAACATGTACCGTGAGGTGGAAGCTATCTACAACAAGGCGACATTCATCTTGTCATTCAACGAAGGAATCTTTAACCCACAGTTCAAGACCGGTACATTTGAAAATGATCAGAAGTTTTTGGAGAATATCATTATCTTCTCCCTGGTCATGGAAGGTATCTTCTTCTACAGTTCGTTCGCAGTCATCTTTGGGTTTCATCGACAGCACAAGATGGTTGGTTCAGCAGAACAAATTCAGTACATCATGCGTGACGAGTCACAGCACCTGAACTTTGGCATCAACCTGGTAAACACCATTAAAGAAGAACAACCGGAGCTGTGGACACCAGAGTTTCAACAACACGTGATTGACTTGGTGAAAGAAGGGACTGAGTTGGAAATTGAGTTTGCCACATCAGTTTTTCCGAAGGGCATCTTTGGAATGAACGCAGAAAGTTTCCGAGAGTACATTCAGCACATTGCTGATCGTCGATTGGCGCGTGTCGGTTTGCCGGCGCAATACAACTCACCAAATCCGTTTCCCTGGATGTCAGAGGCAGTTGACTTGAACAAAGAAAAGAACTTCTTTGAGACCCGGGTGATTGAGTATCAGAGTGGAACGTTGGATTGGTAAAAGATAGCTATCCCGACTGAGTCGGGATGTCGCCCCGCCTGGCGGGACTCTACTTGTCGTGGAATATAAAAGCCCCGCAGCGCGGGGCTTTTATATTTTACATGCCTTCTTGAGTCTCTCACAGAGCTTGACAGTTTTATTTATTTTATTCTAAATGTGTCTATCACCCACATACCGGAGGATGTGATGACATCGATTGCCGTGGTCGTGGAAGGCTGGCTGCCGGCGCGTTCGGAGGTCGCAACACCCCGTAACAAGCTGCAGACCACCCCGAAGGTCGGCGATCTGGTTGAATACCAAGGTCGCCTGCTGAGGGTGTGGGGCGTCCGCCCTCGTCGCGGTGACCGCCTCGAGGTCCACGCCGAAGAGCTCACGTGGCGCAGCGGGCACAACATGCCCCAGACGGTCTCGGCCGACCTGGTGGCCCACCTGTGCCAGCGATGTTCGGTGCCAAAGTGATATGAGGGCGTCTCGCACAGCGGGCCGCCCTCGTCGCCCGCTTTTTACTTGCCACGATTTCTTTTTTGTTGTTGAAACCAACTGATGGCCTCTGCTAAATCTTCGGCAGAAAAAGCCGGCCAGAATGTTTTAGTAAAATAGAGTTCTGCATACGCACTTTGCCACAGAAGATAATTAGACAGCCGCTGATCACCGCCGGTGCGAATAACAAGATCTACTTCCGGAATATCCTGGGTGTCGAGATAGCTCGCGATTAACTTTTCAGTGATTTGTTCTTCTGTGATGTTATCTTTAACAATTTTTTGTACTGCGCGTTTTATTTCGTCTCGACCGCCGTAGTTTATAGCAAAGGTGAGTGTGAGGCGTTTGTGGTGTTTTGTTTTTTCGACAGTTGAGGTAAGACGATCTTGCAAGTCAGGCGGTAACTTTGTGGTATCACCAACGACACGAAATCGGATTTCGTGTTTGAGAAACTTATCGAGATAATCGACGATTGTGCCAAAGAGAAAAAATAAGTGGGCGAGTTCTTCCTGGCTTCGTCCTTTTAAGTTTTCGGTCGATAAGACATACATCGTCACAAAAGGAACCCTCTGGTCGAGCGCAGCCTTTGCTATGCGGCGGACATTTTCCGCACCTTTCGTGTGGCCGGCAAGTTTTGGAAGACCGTGTTCCACTGCCCAACGGCGATTGCCATCAAGGATAAGGGCGATGTGTTGTGGGATGAGTAGTGTATTTTCCATAAGCGTGTACGTTCAGTGTAGCATGGAAAGGTGGGTTGTCCAATCTTGATTTTATGTTCGATTTTTGATATAATTCTTTCTGATTTAAACATGCCGCGGTGGTGTAATGGTAGCCACGAGGGACTTAAAATCCCTTGGTCGTAAGGCCGTGCGGGTTCGAGTCCCGCCCGCGGTACTAGTCAGGAACGTGTCAGAGTCGATATCGTTCTCAGAAGCAGCCCACGCAATGCGGGGGGCTGTTTTTTATATTGACTTTGCTGCCTGAATAATGATAGGCTGCGGCCAGTCAACAACCGGGAGAAGCCCATGAGCGGGTTCAATGTGAGGGATGTGCTCGTCGAAACGGCGGCCGTGGCAATGCTGCGCCGGAAGGGTAACAACCGCGGGTGGCGTGAGGTGCGCCTCGCTGAGGTCGTCGACGCCTGTGGCGGTGGCACCTGGTCGCACTGGCTCACGCCGCGTGGCCAGACGGCCATGCGCGTGCTCGTGCCGGCGGTTACGCGGGCCGAAGATCTGACCGTTGGCCACCTCGTCGCCCAGGCCCAGAAGGCCTGAGGGGAGAGTCACAATGACCTGGTCAGTGGCAAACTGGCTCGTCGCAGCGGTCGTTCTCGCCACACACGCGTGGCTCGGCCTCCAGGCGGCGCAGCTCAAGCGCCGACCAGGGACAACGGTATCGGTTCTCGCATTGCTCGGGCTCGGGTCCTTTCTCACGATCGGATTCGAGGGCGTGCTGCCAGAGGCGATCGCAGTGCCTCTCATCCAGGTGGCCTACACTTGGGTCAACTTGCTTGGCCTGTTCGTCGGACTGTTTGTTTACTTCCAGTTCGATGCACGGTTGTGGCATGGCCTGCTTCCTGCCTGGCAAAGACAGCGCGAGTCTGCTTACACCGCGTTGGTTTTTTCCGGAGTGGTCGGCGTTGTTGCAGTGGCCTCTGCCATGTTGTCGCCCAAAGTCGTA
>MFQB01000005.1:8565-11347 GCA_001784275.1 Candidatus Magasanikbacteria bacterium RIFCSPHIGHO2_02_FULL_47_14 | reverse complement strand
TTTTCCATATATGCATTGCGCGCAAAGTAGTAGTGCCCGCTCACTTCGCCGGCAAATACTGCGCCCGTCTCACGCATCAGGTGTTTGATGTATGTATGTCCAACCCGGCTCATGATCGGCGTGCCACCTTCTTTGCTTACCCAGTCTCGGAGCACATGACTGAATCGGACGTCGTAGACAATCAATGCACCGGGGGTTTCTTCAAGTGTGTGCAAGGCAAGCAGTGTCGTAATAAAGTCCCCATCCACAAACCTGCCTTGTTCATCAATAAAATATACACGATCACAGTCTGCGTCCCAGGCAATGCCCAAGTCAGCGCCGGTTGCTTTCACTTTTTCAATGATATCTCGACGATTTTCCGGAATGATCGGATTTGCCGGGTGGTTGGGGAAGTTGCCATCCGGCTCAAAGTGAAGCTTGATAATATCCAACGGCAGACCTTTAAATATTTTTTCTGCAACAATACCGCCGGTTCCGTTTCCCGGGTCCATGACAACTTTTAAGCGGCGGAACTGTGATACGTTTGCAAAGCTGTGGGTAAATAAAATAAAGTCGTCCCAGATATTTTTTTCTGTTACGCTGCCTGTCTTGGCAGATACTTCAAGAATGTTTTCTTTTTTTGTTAACTCCTCCAGTTCTTCCATGCCCAGACCGCGGCCGATCGGCACCAGCATGCCGGCGTCGTTCATGCGCAGGAACTTCAGGCCATTAAACTGTTTTGGCATGTGCGACGCTGTCACCATGATGCCGCCGTCATACTTATGGAACCAGGTGGCAAAGTACATGACATCGGTTGAGACCACGCCTATGTCCACCACATCAATACCTCGTTCCAATAGACCACGAACGACCGCCTCTTTCAGAGCCGGGGAGGAGAGACGAACGTCCGCCCCGACAACCACCTGTTTGGGACGAGCAAACGCAGCATAGGCATGTGCAACTCGATGCGCGACTTCCGGGGTTAGTTCTGTCCCAAATTCGCCCCGAATATCATAATTTCTGAAGATAGTATTCATACTTCTTTTCCTTTGCAATAAAAGTTTTCGTAGTATATACTACATCCAATTATAAGAGCAAGAAAGCCCGGATTTTTTTCTATGAAACCGGATCAGATTCTCGAAAATTTGTCGACGCATGTCAAAAACACCATTGCCAATGCGATCTCTTTGGCTGCACGCATGCGTCATCCTGTGGTGACCTGCGGTCATATATTATTTGCGCTGTTAAATGAAGAAGGGTGTGTTGGCGCTGAGATCATTCGCAAGGCAGGCATCAAAGAAGAAGATATTCGATCGATCTTATCAAAAATTTTACCGGTGGCTGTGGAGCAGGGCGAGTCAGGGGCGCACTCATCCGGCACCCTCCTTCCTGAATTGGATGCAAATACGCGTCGTACACTTGAAAAAGCCATGTTGCTCGCATACGAATCCGGACATAGCTATGTTGGCACCGAGCATTTATTGTTTGGCCTTCTTGAGGTCAATGATCGAAGTGTCAGTGAAATTTTTTCTTTGCCCGGAGTGGATATGGACCAGATTCAAAAACAGGTCGATGTTGCCTTGGGCGGGATCAACAAATTTCCTCACATGGACGATGTCACAGATGTTATGGAAGAGTTGGAAGACATGGCAGCGACGCAGGAATCACATGAGTCACAGCCTGCGGCAGCAGGAGAAAAGAAAAAAACAACAAAACGACGCCCTGCAACCGCGTTGGATGCATTTACCATTGATCTAACAGACCCGGCAGTCCAAAAAAGAATTGATCCTGTGGTCGGGAGAGAAGAAGAGATCGAGCGACTCATTCATATCTTGTGTCGTCGAACGAAAAATAATCCGATTTTAATCGGTGAACCGGGAGTGGGGAAGACCGCAATCGTGGAGGGCCTGTCAAAGCGAATCGTTGACGGTGATGTTCCGCATGTATTGCGACATAAAAAAATTTATGCGGTTGATTTGGCATTGCTGATTTCCGGAACTATTTATCGCGGTGAGTTTGAGGGCCGGTTAAAACAGCTGCTCGAAGAGGTTGCGCGCGATTCAAACTGCATCTTGTTCATTGATGAGGTGCATAATATTATTGGTACCGGGTCGAATCAGGGGACCATGGACGCGGCAAATATGTTAAAACCGGCCTTGGCACGTGGAGAGTTGCGGTGTGTCGGCGCAACGACATTGGATGAGTACAAAAAATATATCTCGTCAGACCCTGCGCTCGAGCGACGCTTCCAGCCAATCTATATATCCGAGCCGTCTCAAGAAGAGACGCGCACGATCTTGAAAGGACTGAAAAAATATTATGAAAAATATCATCGGGTAACTATTACCCCTGCGGCTTTGGATGCAGCAGTCGACCTCAGTATCCGATACATTCATGACAACTTTCTTCCGGATAAGGCGTTGGACTTGTTGGATGAGGCTGCCGCGCGAGTCAAAGTGGCACAAAAGCCGGATCTACCAACCAAAAAGAAAGACGATATTATTTCAGAAAAACAGAAGGTGCAAAAAAAGAAAGAGGAAGCCATTCTTGCCGAGCAGTTTGAGGTTGCAATGGAGTTGAAAAAACAAGAAGAACAGCTGACCAAGCTTTTGTCACAGATAGAACAGAGTGCTAAACGCCACAAACCGCGGGTTTTTCCACTGGTAACAAAAGAAGATATTGCCGCAGTGTTGAGCCAGCGGTTGAAGGCGCCGGTTTCTTCTTTGCTCTTGGATACATGGGAAAAGTTAGACAAACTTGAGGTCGAGTTACGCAAGAATATTATTGGTCAGGATGCTGCGAT
>MFQB01000005.1:0-8558 GCA_001784275.1 Candidatus Magasanikbacteria bacterium RIFCSPHIGHO2_02_FULL_47_14 | reverse complement strand
GTAACGCAAACGCTCCGACATGCGCATTTGCGATCACCGAGCGCGACTCGACCGCTCGCATCGTTTCTCTTTGCCGGACCGAGCGGTGTCGGAAAAACAGCCATGGCAAAAGCCATAGCCGAAGAACTGTATCATGATCCAAAGGCCTTGATTAAGCTGGACATGAGTGAGTTTTCTGAGTCACATAGCGTGGCGAAGCTGCTTGGTTCGCCTGCTGGATATGTGGGGCATGGTGAGCGCAATCGATTTATGGATGCGATGAAGCAACGCCCGCACGGTGTGATTTTGTTTGACGAAATAGACAAAGCTCATGTGGATGTGAAAAAGTTGTTGTTTCAGATTTTGGATGAGGGCACGTTGACAGACAGCGCCGGACGCTCGCTGTCTTTTCGCCATGCCATCATTATTTTAACCAGCAATATTGATCGGGCGCTTTTCACATCGCCATCAGTTGGTTTTCGTGACACAAAAAGCGGAGAAACGAGTGAACAACATATTCATGAGTATATAAAACGCGAGTTTGACCCTGCGCTCTTTGGTCGCATTGACCGCGTGTGTATATTTCCTCCACTTGACGAGTTGACGATGCAAGAAATTGTCAAACATCATATTGAACAGATCAATAACGAAGTGCTGCAGCACCGCGGTATACATATCTCAGCCTCTCCGGCCATGCTCGCCAAGTTCGCGCAGAAAACAACGAATGCTGATACAGGGGCGCGGTATCTTCAACAAAAAGTCAGTTCGATTTTGAACGAGCTGGTTGTCGAAATTTTGAACGAGAAACATTCGATCAAGAAAAAGAAACGATACCGAGTGGAAGAAAAAGATGGAAAGTTTCATTTAGTATAAGACGCTATGTCCCGTAACCCAACTGACGAGGAAAAACAACAGTGGGATGATCTTATCGCACGCGCGCGTCGAAAGACAGCGCGTGAGGAGCGGCTTGCTCAAATGGACCAAGAGATCGAAGAAGGGCAACGTGCGAATGAAGCGGCAAAGCAAAAGAAGTTGATAGAAGAAAAAGAAAGAGAACAGGCGGCACAAATGGCTCGGGAACAGCGCACAGCATCGCGAAATGCTCGTGCAGATGAACCTGCCAAAGAGTATCTTCAAAGAAAGCAGGCTGTTGATGAGCAGGCAGAGTTTGAAGAGGCAAGACAAAAGGCGCATCAGAGAGAAAAAGAACAGACAGAAAATTTGGCGAGAGATAAACGCAAAGCCGCGCGTGGAGGCTCGTTGGGTGACCAGTTCATGAAAGAAGACAGAGAAAAAGAACAGGCTGCCAAAGAAGACGCCGAATGGAAACAAGCGCAGGCACAGGCACAACAGAAAGAAAAAGAACAGGCAGAAAAGTTGGCGAGAGATAAACGCAAAGCCGCCCGCGGAGGCTCGTTGGGTGATCAGTTCATGAAAGAAGATAGAGAAAAGGAACAAGAGGAGGCAAGATGGGGCCAGGCACGTGGACAGGCCCACGAACGCGCTGATGACGAGAGTGGCGGTGTCGACAATCAAGAGTATCAACAATACCGGCGAGATCGTTCGGCTGACAAATTTAATCCAAACGGCGGCGCCTCTACCGATGAACCACTTTCGTATAAAGATTGGAAAGGACAGCAAAAGAGTGAAGAGGAGGCAGGAGGTGATCAGGATTACCAAAAGTATCGTCAGGATCATAGCATGGATCAACTCAGCGGCAAGAAGTCTGGAAACGAGGGGCCGCTGTCGCACGAAGACTGGCAAAATCAGCAGTGGCAAGATGCCATAAATACAGCCAAACAAGATCCCAGAGACCAACTTAATCCCAATGCTCCTCCCCAACAACAAGCTGCTGACCAACAACCAGCGAACCAGCAGGGTGGAAACAAGCCAAAACAGCAACACGACCCACAGGAGGCAAGTTATGCCACGGAGTTGCAACAGGCGAAAAATCCCACAAAAAGAGAAGTTGAGAAACTCAATAAGAAGATATCAAGACTCCAGCTCCAGAAGATTCCTTTGGTGGCTGCACTCAATGGCGCTCGTGCAGTATATGGGTTGGTTCTTGCTGTTGCCCTTATTATAGCGATTGTTGGTTTAGTTTTACTTATTTTAGGTGTTGGAGTTGTGGTGTTAGGTGCGGCCGCGAGAGTCTATCAGACGGCAAAACGTACGTATAAGGCTGTGACAGATCCGATCAATAAAAAGATAGAAAATATTAATGAGCAAATTGCAGAAGCTGAACAAGAAAAGGCTCGCATTATGACCGGTGAATCAGGAGGCGTACTAAAGAAGACCGGGAGAAGGCTCGCCTCATTGGGCACTGGGTTATCTGTGGGTTCCAGCGCTGCCGGGGCACCGAAACCTTGAGGTAATAATTAGAATTAAACAAATACGTTCGTATGGATAAAAAACGCCTCGTCCTAATCATTTTATTCATTCTTGCGACCATTGGTATCGCGCTTTTGTTGTATTGGGTCTTTTTTGCCGGAAAAATCGGGCCGCAACCAATCTCTGAAGAGCAACCATCCGGTGAAGTGGAGTTTCCCGAGGCAGAAGAGGGGGCGCTTACTCGTCCAACGGTTGGACCATCACAACAGCTTCCACTGACTGATGGTGTTGCACCCGGTGTCCAGGTAGCTCCTGCCGCACAGGAAGAGTCAAAGCTGAAACGGATTGTTGAAGACCAAGTTACCGGCGCTCGAGTAGACTCAAATAATGCGGTTTCTTTCTATAATGAGTTGGATGGGCGATTTTATCGAGTTGATGCAGGCGGCAATATGCAGCAGTTGAGCGATACTATTTTTTATAATGTCGAGAACGTTGTCTGGGCACAACAAAATAATGCGGCGGTATTAGAGTACCCGGACGGTTCGAACATTTATTATAACTTCGACTCCGGAGAACAGGTGACCTTGCCAAAACATTGGGAAGACTTTTCGTTTTCACGTCAAGCGGATCAAATCGCTGCAAAAAGCATTGGGTTGTCTCCGGACAACAGGTGGTTAGTTACGACAAACGTCAGCGGATCAAATATTCAGTTGGTTGAACCGCTTGGAGAGAATGCCGATAAGGTTATTGTTGACTGGTCTCCCAACAGGCAGGTTGTGGCTCTCTCTCGAACAGGGGATCCGCTGGGTGCAGATAGACAGCAAGTGTTGTTTGTTGGATTAAATGGTGAAAATTTTCCCGCGATTGTGGTTGAGGGTCGAGGCCTTGAAACAAAGTGGTCTCCCACCGGAAACCAACTTCTCTATAGTGTCTATAGTGCGCGCACTGATTTTAAACCCGAGCTGTGGATTGTGAATGCCGATCCACAAACCATGGGTACAAATCGTCGCGTCTTGAATCTGAATACCTGGTCAGACAAGTGTGCCTTTGCAGGCGAGCGAACCGTGTACTGTGCCGTACCAACAGAACTTGATGCGGGGTCAGGATTTTCGCCGGCTCTGGCTGATGGCACCCCGGATCGGCTTATGAAAATTGATGTATTGACCGGTGCGCAAATTGAGGTCCCTCTCTCAGAGTCGCATGTTGTTGATTCCATATCTGTGGATGAAAAGACCCAAACCGTTTATTTTACCGATAAACAACAGCCCGGGCTGTTTCGTGTCTCTCTTTGAAACCTATGATGAAAACACGTCATTTACTACTCATTTTTGTTCCGGCAATCATCGTGAGCGGGATCGCATTTTTTGTGAGGTATCTCCAGTATGAGCCGCTATATCCTGAAGTATCGCTGGAAGAACCTGAGAAAAAAGAATTTCAGATTCCACTCTTTCCAAAGGATCCGGTTATCGGTGACAAACGCGCTGCCGTAACGGTCGTTGCCTTTGAAGATTTTGGGTGTCAGGGATGCAAAATCCAGCACGACATATTTGAAGAGTTGTTCGAGGAGTATCCCGGCAGGATAAAGCTGGTGTGGAAGGGGTTGCCGATTACACGGTTTCCATATCAAAGTCGTCAGGTTCATGTCTATGGGTATTGTGCCAACGAACAAGAAAAGTTTACTGAATTTGAGAAGTTAGCATTGGTGAACAACTATGATCTCTCGCTCGAAGTTTTACAGACCATGATTGAGCAAATAGAGATAAATCAAAAGAAATTTGATGAGTGTCTCGTTTCACCGGATGCGGAGGTCTTTATTCAGAAAAATGAAACACTGGCCAAGGCGCTTGATATTCAGTCAGTCCCTACATTTTTTATTAATAATAAACAAGTCGAGGCACCATCCACAAAAGAAGGTTGGGTGACCTTACTTGGATTACGAGACCAGTTAAATCTTCAGTAATGTTATGCGGAGTTTTTTTCTTTCTCTCTTGCTGTTTCTTTTTGGGATACTTCCCGTTGGCATACTGCCGGCCTACGCTGTTCAAGTACCTGGAGCAAATGTCCAACATGATTTAGCGATGGGCATGGCCTGCGCAGTCGAATGTAACTCTTTTACTGACGCCGGGTGTGGCAATCCTGAGTGTCATTCGAACGACTGTGAAGACAGCTCAAAGGAAGAGGCCGACGATAATTTTTGTGACTGCGACGATAATGCAGACTGTGCAAACGAATATGGGACGCAGGCAGGAGAGACATGGGAGTGTGTTGGTGGTGGATATAAAACATACGACTTGGACTATTGCCAAAGCAGTATCCGTGGGCCACAATATCCAATTCAGCCTCGCGAGGCATCTGCCGGTGATTTTTTAACGGATAAAAATTTGGCTGCAGATGAAATTCAGCAGCTCGTGTTTAATAAACCGGTAACCCAGATTTCCATTCCCGGTGTCTCTTTTTCTGAACCGCGGGTTTTCAAAGAGGACGGGGTAACTTTTTTACACATTCCTTTTTTAGGAGAATATATTGCAGCACTCTATAAGTACTTTATCGCCGTGGTTGTGGTTGTGGCAATCGTAAAAATTCTTGATGGCGCTATTATCATGGTCATGTCCCGCGGTGAGTCGGACAAGGTAACTCACGGAAAAGAAACTATTGGCGCCGCTATCATCGGGTTAATTATTGCCGTGACGTCATATTCGATTTTGTACATGGTGAACCCCAATCTCGTTCAGTTTAAAAGTTTAAAAGTAAAGTTTGTGGAACGAGAAGACATCGCTGATTTTCTTTTACATGGCGATGTTGGTTCTGACGAGCAGGCGTCTTTTTCCGGAAGTGGTACACAGTGGACAATTCCCGGAACCAATGAGACAGTCGAGTTGTCGACGAAAGATGTTTGTTTTTTCAATACATTCGGCAAAGACCAGAAAATACTGGATAATAGTATCGGAAAAGCATGTTTGTTTGGACCAAGCCATTGTATCAACGTTCATAAGTTAATTGCCGCCGAGCTGCAGAGTCGTTTTGACGAACTCGCTCGATCAAACGACGCGACAATTATTGAATGGAGAAAACATCTTTTGGATACAGCGGGACATATAGGTTCAAATAAAAAACCATACGATCCTATTAGAGCCAGCGGCGCGTGGTCGGCCTATGGTCACGGATCTGACCGTAACTTTATCGATCGATTTGGTGTGAAATATGGAATCGGCAACGGGGGTGGCGGCATTGCTGTGACTGCAAAGGCAAATTTATTAAAGAAAAAATTGGCAGAAAGCGGTGAGAGTTCGTATTCTGACAAGAATGGTGTTGAGCGAAAAGTCCGTGGAACCATTTCCCATTGGGTTGCGAAAGGAACACATGCCTGGGGGCTGGCCTTTGATATTGACTATCCGCATAATCCATATGGAACAAATACGAATATTCCACAGGCCGCAGTTGCGATCCTTACGCGCGACGGGTTTTTGAAGTGGGGAATGGGATTTAAAGACCCTGCGCATTTTCAATACAGCGGCCCGTTGTGTCGATGATTCCAAGAAATTTGATTACGTCGTATGGCTAAAAATACCTCCCTTTTTGAATGTCAGTCCTGTGGCGCGCAGTTTCAAAAGTGGGTCGGTCGGTGTTTGGAATGTGGTAAGTGGGGGACCTTAAAGGAGACGGTGTCCGCCCCGCAGGATGCGCGAAAGGCGGTTGCTACAAATCGACCCGGTGCTATGCTCCAAGCGTTAGCAGATATTCAGGGAAAGGACCTTCAACGTTTACAAACAACGATCAGTGAGGTCGACAGAATATTGGGCGGTGGAGTTGTGCCGGGAAGTTTTATCTTACTCGGCGGTGAACCTGGAATTGGCAAATCAACGCTTGCGCTGCAGCTCGCACTGATGATACCTCAGACGTTATATATATCCGGAGAAGAGTCGGTAGAACAAATAAAATTGCGAGCAGATCGGCTCATGGCGAAGTCACAGAAACAGTCTGTACAGATTGCCAATGAAACCAATGTTGAGACGATTATTGCAACACTCATGGCGCACAAACCGGCGGTTGCGGTCATAGATTCTATTCAAACGATGTATTCTGAAGAGGTTGAGGGCGAACCGGGGAATGTCAGTCAGGTCCGGGCGTGTGCAGTGAAGTTGCTTGCTTGCGCAAAGTCGAGTCGCACGGCAATTATTATTATTGGACATGTAACCAAAGACGGAACAATGGCCGGACCGCGCACACTGGAGCACCTCGTCGATACCGTGTTATATCTCGAGGGCGATCGGTTTCATACCATGCGACTGTTGCGTGCAGTAAAAAATCGGTTTGGCTCCACTGACGAGGTTGGGATGTTTACCATGGACGAGCATGGCCTTGTTGAGGTTCCAAATCCGTCTGCATTGTTGTTGGAAGAGCGGGGAGAGGGTATGTCCGGAAGTGTCGTGACGTGCCTCATGGAAGGAACGCGGCCGTTGTTGGTTGAAGTCCAGGCCCTTGTAAATAAGACAACGTTTGGGTACCCGGTACGCAAGGCAAGCGGCTTTGATATCAATCGTTTGCACGTGCTGATTGCTGTGCTGGAGCGACGGGTTGGACTTCCGCTTGGGCAGTACGATGTGCATATCAATGTGGTTGGCGGTGTGAAGGCGAACGAGCCGGCCGCAGATCTGGCCATCTGTTTGGCGGTTGCATCTGCATTTAAAAATAAAATACTTGGTAATGACCTTGCAGCATTTGGAGAGGTTGGACTGGGGGGCGAGGTTCGTTCTGTGCGACTGTACGAAAAACGACTGAAAGAATGTGAGCACATTGGCATGAAGCGAGTTATTACAAGTCGGTTTAATGCAAAGGAGAAAAAGAAGGCGGCGATTCAGGTCGTCGGAGTGAAAAATATTGAAGAGTTGATTTCACATGTATAGATACAAGGGGTTGCTATCAACAGATTGTCCACAAATTTTGTCACGTACGACAATGTTGTGTTATACTGTTGTTACCTTTAATTACTTCTTTTGTCGTCATCTTTCATCGCTCGGTGTAAGATGAACGGAGGGCGTATGATATTAAGCACCAGTCAGGATCTTCTCTACGTTATCTTGGCTATCTGTGTCGTGTGGTTTACTTTTTTTCTGTGTTGGTTATTGTATCAGGCCGCACGGATGTTGCGGAATGCCAATCGTATCATTGAAACGGTGACACACAAGCTTGAGCTGATCAACGAAGCGGTTCAGTTCATGAGAGAAAAAATCGATCATGTTTCCAAAAATATGGGAGTCGTCAGCTCGATGATGGCAGGACTCGCGGAAAAGTTTGTGGTGGGAAAGTTAGTGAACAAGCTGGAAGAAAAAATTAAAAATAACGAACGACAAAAGTCATCAAAGTCAAAGACCAAGGCCACCGAAGGAAAGAAGAAGTAACTTTCTTGCATCATATCACCCCACCCCTTGCTCGCGGTGGGGTTTGACTTTTTTGGGGTTTTTATAGTTTACTGAGAGGAGTTTCTGCATATTTCTATGTATCATAACTCGGGCGATCGGATACGGCTGTTGCAGCATTTTAAAGATCACATAACCGATCCGCAATTTCACAAGCATTATGGCGGGTACATGTTACCTATTTTTGTTCAGGGTTTTTTTGCTACAACCCTGAGTAGCCGATATGCGAAGTATACCTTTCCCTTTGGGTGTTGTTTTCATAATTGGGCTGTAGACCGTGAGTTTGACTGGCATTGGCCGGTGAACGACATGCGCATGCTTCGCCAGAAGTTGTTTGAAGAGCTGGAAAGACGTCGTGAATTTGGGAAAGAATTTTTTGAACAGTATCTCGTTGCGTTTCATGCATTTGTTGACGCAGCAAAAGCCGAAGAAGACGTCACGCCGGGTGACTTGTCCCCGGAAGAGTTGGTTTCACGCCTCCTTCATCTTATTGAGGCTGCAGGACGACAAGGAGTCGGGTATACAGTTGATTCCCTTTTAACCAGTGCTGATGACGACTGGTTTACGACCTGGGTTCAAAGATACGCAAAGAAACAAATTTCCAAAGTTGACCTGGACGTCCTCCGTCAGCCGACACGACCCAGCTTTACCAATGTCTACCGCCTCCGTCTCACTGAAGCCGCTGCCATGTTGGAAAGTGGCGGGGACGTCAATGCTTTGGTTGAAATAATTACCCAAGATTTTTATTGGATTGAACACAACTACTTACAGGCCGCGCCCAAGAAGCCTGAAGATATTTTTCAAGAGATCCGGTGTATTTCTAACGGGTCA
>MFQB01000004.1:1751-12528 GCA_001784275.1 Candidatus Magasanikbacteria bacterium RIFCSPHIGHO2_02_FULL_47_14 | reverse complement strand
TATTTCTCATCTCGGGGCAACCGGCGTGGTGGGGAGCATGGTTGTTTTTAACGAATCCGGCCCAATAAAGTCAGATTATCGAAAGTTTAAAATACGAAGTTTGCAAGGGCAAAGTGACGTCGACGCACTGGATGAAGTAATCACACGACGACTGAGTCATTCAGAGTGGCAGCACCCGAATTTATTTCTTATTGACGGTGGACGTCCACAGATTAACCGAGTAATAAAAGTACTCAGGGATCGTCAGATAAAAACAGCAGTGATCGGCATCGCTAAAGGTCCGGAACGCAAGAGAAATGATGTTATTGTTTTGGACGAGGGGGTTGAGTCCTCGGGGTTTGACCGTAACGAACTGCTGCGTTGGATCTCTACTCATCGGGTGTTATTAGTACAAGTTCGTGACGAGGCACACCGGTTCGCAATTTCGTATCAGCGCACGACCCGTCACATTCACAACTCCGGGCATTGACTTTTTTCCTTTTTTATAGTATGGTGCCAGGTTCTTTCACAAAGTGTTGTGACCTGAGTGCATGTTGAATTTTTTCGATATACATTTGGGTCACAACCAGAGGAGAGGTAGAAGATGCGGAGACACCAATTCTCGCCGACTCGTCTCGGTCCGTCAGAGGAGGAACAATTCAGGACAGCCTGCTGGCTCGCAGAAGGTGGACCGGTCGCACGTCGGGTTCTCGCGATCATGGCAGCTGGTGCGCCGCGGCGGACGCTTCGGCAGCGAGCTGGCTGGTGGGCGAAGGTGCTGCGGATTCGGTTGCGGCGGTGGTGTCGCATCATCTACCTTGACATCTGCTCGGTCGTTCGGCTCGCACCGTGACGACGCGAGAGCGGAGGAGAGAAACTTCCTCCGCCTTACTCTTTTTTCGCTTTTAATTTAAAGAGAAAAAAGAATGAGTTCGCCTTGAGGTGAAGTTTTTAAAGAAGACGCATTCCTGACATCAAATGTGCCAATTCTTGTTCTCTGCAGCTCTTCACAGTACGCACCCACACCCAAAGCTTCTCCAATATCATGTGCCAGCGTGCGAATATATGTCCCACATGAACAACTGACAGTAAGTGTCAAAAGCGGAAAGTCAAATTGTTCTATTGTGATATCAAAAATTTCAATATCAACCGGTGTGCGTTCGATCTCTATTCCTTTTCGCGCCAGCTCGTAGAGTTTTTTCCCCTTGACTTTTTTTGCAGAGTACATAGAGGGTATTTGTTTTTGCTTGCCAACAAATTTTTTGACTGTCTCGGTAACTTTGTTTAGCGAAATATCACCGGCAGGCTTCAAACACTGAGTGATAATTCCGGTTTTATCGTCAGTGTCGCTCACAGCACCGAGTCGGATTGTTGCAAGATACGTTTTTGCAAGCCGCTTAAATTCATCCAGCCGCTTCGTCGCCTCTCGGCCTACCCCAACAATAAGCAGCCCGGTCGCAAACGGGTCCAACGTCCCTGCATGACCGATTCTTTTTTCACCGGTAATTTTTCGCAAATACCCAACCACATCATGGCTGGTCCAGTCTTTGGGTTTATCTATAAGAAGGAATCCGTGTATCATATTTCTTAGTTTGCCTCTAAATGCTACAATGTCTTCATATGTCAGACAAGGCCCAGAGTTCTTTGGGATGGGGAGTCACCACAGAACACGGCGCAGAGATTTGGGATGATAATCCCGTAATTCAGGGTGAAACCATTACCTATAAAGACTGGGGCAAGCTTCTTTTTTATCCAAAAAAATTTACTTTGTATCGGTATTTGCTAAAGACACTTCGGCATATCCACCGCCAAGGTCAGCACATCCGTATTTTAGATATCGGGTGTGGGACGGGAGCCGACGTGGTAGATATTAAAAAAATTTTTGGCAAACAGGCAGAAGTGGTTGGCATTGATGTTGTCGCACTTCAAGTTGATCTTGCAAAACAAAAAATACAGCGTCACGGCGTGTGGGCAGAGTTTCAGCTTTTCGACGGCGTGTCGATTCCATTTCCAGATGCGCATTTTGACGCAGTGTATACCTCTGATGTTCTTGGTCATGTGCAACAGGTGAGTGATTGGCTGGCAGAGGTCGCACGTGTTTTAAAACCCGGCGGAACGTTGGCAATGTTTTCTGAATCAGCATTGGGTAAACATGCGTATATCCGCAGATACTTGTTTGATAGCGGTCTGAACGTCGATCCGCATTCCGAATTTCACATCTCTTTATACTCAAAAGATGAGTTGCGACATAAGATATCGCGTGCAGGATTTGATATTAAAAAAATGTACAGCTTGTTTTGGACAAGTTTTTTGGTGCATCCGGACGAGTTTTACAAAAAATTGCAGGCACAAGAAAAGTTTCCTGTGTTGCGTGTGTTAAATAAGGTGCTTTATTTTTTTAAACAAAAAACCCGACCGTTTTCTCTTGCTGTGGCCGAACTCTATGGGCTCATTGAAATGCATCTGATTGGTCGGTGGATAGAGTCACAGGGATATATTATTTTGGCAAAGAAGAAAAAGTATTAGTCGAGTGGGGACAAAAGACTTGTAATTTTGGCCTTTTTTCCTTATAATGCCGTCGTATCTTTATCTTAAGCAGAAACTATGACCAACTACTTTATTGTTGGGAGCGCTGTGTTGGCGATCCTGTACGGAGTCTATTTGATTCGTCGCGTCTTGCAGATGTCACAAGGAAGTGAGCGCATGCAGGCTATTTCTCGTGCCATTCAAGAAGGAGCACGCGCGTACCTTAATCGTCAGTACAAGACAGTCGCAGCTGTTGCAGCAGTATTGTTTTTGATCATCGGGTTTGTTCCGTCCCTTGGTTGGCTTACAGCAGTGGCATTTTTAGTCGGCGCTATCCTCTCAGCCCTTACCGGCTACATCGGCATGAACATTTCTGTGAGATCCAACGTGAGAACCGCAGAAGCTGCCCGCAATGGTTTGGCGCAAGCCCTGAAAGTTGCGGTCCAGGGCAGTACAGTGACCGGAATGATGGTCGTTGGTCTGGCGCTTCTCGGCACTTCTGTATTTTATTTTATTACAAAAGATATCCATGCCCTCATTGGCTTGGCATTTGGAAGCTCACTCATCTCAATTTTTGCTCGTCTTGGTGGTGGCATTTTTACCAAAGCAGCTGACGTCGGTGCAGACTTGGTGGGTAAGATTGAGGCAGGAATTCCGGAAGACGATCCACGCAACCCAGCCGTGATTGCTGACAATGTGGGAGATAACGTCGGTGATTGTGCAGGCATGGCCGCAGACCTGTTTGAGACTTACTGTGTGACATTGGTGGCAAGTATCGTGCTCGGGTCGCTTCTCTTCCCAGGCTCAATGAATGCAATTTTGTTCCCACTTGTTCTTGGCGCAGCTTCAATTATCACGTCAATCATCGGCACCTTCTTTTTCAAACTTGGAAAGAAGAAAAATATCATGGGCGCACTGTATAAAGGTTTGGCAGTCTCTGGAGTGTTGGCCGGCATTGCATTTTACCCGGTCACCAAATTGTTCATGGCTAAAAATGGTTTATACACTGTGAACGAGTTGTATTTTTGTGCGTTGATCGGTTTAGTAGTGACTGCGCTCATGGTCGTTATTACTGAATACTATACCTCAACAAAATACAGCCCGGTAAAACAGATCGCACAAGCCTCTACCACCGGACACGGAACAAATGTGATTGCAGGCCTCGCTGTTTCAATGAAGTCTACCGCACTTCCAGTACTTGTTATCGTTGCTGCAATTTTAAGTTCATTTAGTTTGGCAGGACTTTACGGTATTGCTGTTGCTGTCACTGCCATGCTCTCGCTCGCAGGTATCATCGTTGCCATAGATGCCTATGGTCCAATTACTGACAATGCCGGCGGTATTGCAGAAATGGCAGAGCTTGGTGAAGACGTGCGCAATGTCACTGATCCGCTCGATGCAGTTGGAAACACCACCAAAGCCGTTACGAAAGGATATGCAATCGGTTCAGCAGGCCTTGCCGCGCTTGTCTTGTTTGCAGACTTTACGCACAGCATTCCGGGGAACATTCAATTTGCCATTAACGATCCAAAAGTTCTTGTCGGACTTTTAATCGGTGGTTTGTTGCCATATTACTTTGGCGCTCTGTGTATGCAAGCCGTTGGTCGTGCCGCCGGTTCGGTTGTTGACGAGGTCCGTGAGCAGTTCAAACAAAAACCGGGCATTATGCTGGGTACAGAAAAACCGGATTATGGTCGCACCGTGGACATTGTCACAAAGGCAGCAATCCGACAGATGATTGTTCCGGCGTTGATTCCAGTCGTTGTTCCGATTGTCGTTGGATTTGGCTTGGGAATTCAGGCGCTCGGCGGCGTGTTGGTTGGTTCAATTGTCACCGGTATCTTCGTGGCCATTTCCATGACCACCGGTGGTGGTGCGTGGGACAACACCAAGAAATATATTGAAGCCGGACATCATGGTGGAAAGAAGAGCCCTGCGCACCAGGCAGCCGTGACCGGTGACACTGTCGGTGACCCGTACAAAGACACTGCCGGTCCAGCTATTAACCCGATGATTAAAGTCTTGAATATTGTGGCGCTTTTGCTTATAGCGGTTTTGTTGTAATTTACAAGAAACTTCATTATCATAAGAGACGTAGTTTTACGCTACGTCTTTTTATGTATACGCTATTTATTCACCTGGAAGAAAGCCGTTCTTAAATTGACTTTTTAGGCTTATTCACGTATACTCTGACATACCTTAAATAATCCCCATGAACGTTACTGAACTCGCCCGAAAACTGCGCGTCCACCCCAAAGAAATGCTCCGCGTCCTGCCAGAGTATGGTTTTGATATCGGCATGAAAGCGATCAAGGTGGATAACAAGGTCGCAGACCAGATCATGCACATGTGGCCAAGAATCAAACGCGAGGTTGCTGACAAGCAACGGCGAGAAACGGAAGAAAAGAAGATGAAGGAAAAAGAGATGCGTTTGCAGCAAGCGCAACGTGTAAAACTCCCGAACTTGCTCACCGTGCGGCAGTTTGCTGATATCTTGAGTTTGCCGGTTACCCAGATTATCTCTGAGTTGATGCAAAATGGTATTTTGGCGAATCAAAATCAGAATATCGACTATGAAACGGCAGGTATCATTGCCGAAGGTCTGGGATTCCAAGTTGAAAAAGAAGAAAAGCAAGCAGATGACTCAAAAGAAATCCAAAAGGCTGAAGCGCTTGAGGCAGCATTAGCCCGTAGTAAAAACATGCAGCCGCGCCCCCCAGTGGTGGTGGTGATGGGCCACGTTGATCATGGCAAAACCTCATTGCTCGACACCATTCGAAAGACTCATATTACAGCGACAGAAAGTGGTGGAATCACACAACATATTGGTGCCTATCAAACTATTTGGAAGGATCCTAAGAGTGGTGATGAGCGCGCGATTAGTTTTATTGATACTCCAGGTCACGAAGCCTTTACGGTCATGCGTAGTCGTGGTGCAAAGGTTGCAGATATTGCAGTGATGGTTGTGGCTGCAGATGATGGTGTTAAACCGCAAACTGAAGAAGTTATTCAAATTATTCGCGCAGCAAAATTACCGCTTGTTGTCGCAATTAACAAGATGGATAAAGAGGGCGCTGATCCTCAACGTGTTCGCAACGAGCTATCTCAAAGAAACATCATTCCGGAAGAATGGGGTGGTGATGTGCCGATGGTTGAAATTTCAGCCAAACAAAAAATCAATATTGACAAGTTGCTGGATGTGTTGCTTTTGGTCGGGGATATGCATGCAGATACCATACAAGCAGATCCGGAGATTCCTGCAGTCGGTACTATTATTGAGTCTCATTTGGATAAGCACACCGGGCCGATAGCGACAGTGCTTATTCAGGCCGGAACACTTCACAAAGGTGACCCGCTGGTCGTCAATGGTGAGATATATGGCAAGGTTCGCGCCATGCGCAATTATCGAGGAGAAGATATCGAGACAGCTACGCCGTCAGTGCCTGCACAGATTATTGGTTTTAAGGTTCCTCCTGAAGTCGGAGATATTCTTGACGTCAGCAGCGCAGATACGGCCAAGAAAATCGATGTCAAACAAAAGAGAAGCGCACAAACCAGTGCAGAGCAGCACGTTATGGTGTCTGACACTTCAACTGAAGAAGAAAAAGAGCAGCACAAGAGTGTTAATGTCATTATCAAGGCGGACGTTTTAGGCTCGCTCGAGGCGATTATCGGTTCTCTTGAAAAGCTACGACACGAAGAAGTTGGAGTGAAAATTATTGGTAAAGGGCTTGGTCACATTACAGAAGATGACGTTCACAAAGCAGAAGCCGGTAACGGTGTCTTGATTGGATTTCGTGTGAAGCCAACACCAAGTGGAGAAGATATTTTACGAGAAAAAGATATTCAATTTTTGCGCTTCGACGTTATCTATGATTTAATAAATTGGGTCAAACAGGAAATGGGCAAGTTATTGTCCGTTGAAAAGATTGTGACCGAACTTGGCAAGATGGAAATTCGCGCTGTTTTCCGCACAGAAAAAAATTGGATGATTGTTGGTGGTTTGGTGCGTGAAGGAAAAATCCAAAAGGATAGTTTGGCACGTGTTATTCGTAAAGGCACCCATGCAGGTCAAGGAAAGATTTCTGAATGTAAAGTGGGACAGCAATCACAAAAAGAAGTCGCAGGAGGCGTTGAGTGCGGTATCAAGTTTGAAGGAAAAGTTCATATTGAAATTGGTGACGTGATCGAAGCATATACTGAAGCGCAAAAAGTTCGAACCTTGGAATTTGGAAAATAATTTTATTTTATGCCAGAAGTTACACTCACAGATGCGAACTTTGATCAGGAAGTTCTTAAGTCATCGGTCACGGTTTTGGTGGATTTTTGGGCGCCATGGTGTGGCCCATGCCAAATGATGGGACCTTTTGTTCATGAGTTGTCTGAAGAGATGGACGCAACCAAGGTAAAGGTTGGGAAGCTGAACGTGGATGACAACCAGATGATTGCCGGTAAGTATCAGATTTTGAGTATCCCCACTTTTTTGGTATTTAAGGGCGGAGAGGTTGTGGATCAGATGGTCGGCGGCACTCAAAAAGAAAAGCTGCGCCAGCTCGTAGAAAAACATATTTCATAACATGGCGCCCCGCTCAGCGGGGCGTCTTTCTCTTTTTGTCATAATATATCTTTATGTCACACAAAAAAGTCGGTTTGATTTTAGGAGGAGTCGTCTTGCTTTTACTTGTTGTCCTGGCAATTCCTTCAATGTTTTTTATATCTCGGAGTCAGATTACTACCTCAAATTTTGGGCCGGATATGATGGGGCTGGCTTATGACTCATATGATAAGGGCGTAGCAGAAGAAGCTGCGTATGCTCCTGCGCCGACGGCACCGGGAATGGCAGCACAAGAGGTGGCTGATACTACAGAGCGATTGATTATAAAAACCGGAAGTGTATCAATGGTTGTCCAGGACGTGCCCCTGGCAGTGCAACAGGTAAGCGCATTTGCGACTGGAAATAGTGGGTTTGTTGTCTCAAGTTATGTCTCAAAAAATGAAGTTGCCCCAACCGGGCGGATCACTGTACGTATTCCTGTAAACATTTTTGATCGCGGAGTCGAAGAGATAAAAAAATTCGGTGATGTTCAGTCAGAACAAGTCGATGGTCAAGATGTTACAGAAGAGTATGTAGACTTGGATTCACAATTACGGAATCTCCGCGCAACCGAAGAGCAGTTCTTGGCCATCCTGCGCCAGGCACAAAAGATTGAAGATATCCTGGCAGTGCAACGAGAGCTCACTCAGATTCGTGGTCAGATTGAACAAATTCAGGGGCGTATGAAGTACTTGAAACAAAGCGCTCAACTTGCCACATTGTCAGTTTCACTGTCCACTGACCCATCCGGTTTACCGGTAGTAGATGATGGCGAACAGTGGCGCCCATTGGCAGTCATCAAAGATGCGTTGCGCAGTCTGGTTGGTCTTGGTAAAAACATTGCTGAGCTGGCCATCTGGTTGGTGGTGTTTATCCCAATATGGCTCGGGTTTGGACTGGTCATTTGGTTGGTGCGTCGTTGGTTCAGAAGACGAAAAGCAGCAAAAAATATCAACTCTTGACGCCGTCTGTACAGGGTCCTATCATAGAGTCATCTTATCTTTTTTTTATGGCAAGTAATCCGTTTAGCAACGCAATGGCACAACTTGAGAAGGCTGCCACTACCATGGGGCTGCCTGTCAGCATTCATCAAATTTTACAGCAACCGAAACGTGTATTGACAGTCTCACTTCCGATCCGAATGGACAACGGTGATGTGCGCGTGTTTACCGGTTATCGCAGTCAGTATAATGACGCGTTGGGTCCGTTTAAAGGCGGCATTCGTTTTCACCCCGACGTAAATATTGACGAAGTGAAAGCATTGTCATTTTGGATGACCATGAAGTGTGCAACAGTGGGAATTCCACTCGGTGGTGGCAAGGGCGGTATTATTGTCAACCCAAAAGAGTTGTCAGAAGGTGAACTGGAGCGCTTATCACGAGCATATATCCGCGCAATTTATAAGTATGTTGGTCCAACACAAGATGTGCCAGCCCCGGATGTATATACCACGCCAACAATCATGGCGTGGATGTTGGATGAGTACGAACGCCTGGTTGGAGAGCATGCGCCCGGTATGATTACCGGGAAACCTCTTTCATTGGGCGGATCCCAGGGGCGTGGTTTTTCGACTGCGCAAGGCGGTGTCTATGTTTTGCGTGAAGCTGTGAAGAAACTCGGCATCCAACCGCAAGGAACGTCAGTGGCTGTGCAAGGGTTCGGGAATGCCGGCAGTTTCATGGCAAAGATTTTGGAAAAGGAAGGCTACAGAATTGTGGCGTTGAGTGACTCCAAAGGCGCTATTGTGGTGAACGACATGGCCAGTGGCTCTTTGTCAGTCACACAAGTTGATGGCCATAAACAACAAACAGGCTCAGTTACTGGGTTTAATGGAACAAAAGAAATAAGCAATGCAGACTTATTGAAGTTGCCGGTTGATATTCTCATTCCTGCTGCATTGGAAAATGTCATTACCAAAGAAAACGCTGCCGAGCTCCAGGCAAAGTTAATTGTTGAGTTAGCCAATGGTCCGGTGACACCAGAGGCAGACGTTATCTTGCATGATAGGGGTATTTTGTTTGTGCCGGATATCTTGGCAAATGCAGGCGGCGTGACTGTGAGTTATTTTGAACAGGTGCAAAATGCATCAAATTACTACTGGACCGAAGAAGAGGCGCTTCAAAAGTTAGAGAAGATTATGATCGATGCGTTTAATGCAGTATGGGAGCGCAAAACTCGGTTCAACATAGACATGCGAACCGCTGCATTTGTTACCGCAGTTGAACGAGTGAGCGAAGGCATGAAAGCTCGTGGGTTGGTGTAATAATAACCCCGTAGGTTGGTGTAATAATAACTTTGTGGAAATTCGTGACTTTCTAGAAAAAATTATTCTCGAGGCAGGTGAGATCGCCTTGGATTATTTCAAAAAAGGCGTGACCTATAAAACCAAGAGCCACTTGGCTGATTTGGTAACAGAGGCCGACAAAGGGGTCAGTGACTTCCTCATACAGAAAATTCAAGCGATGTTTCCTGATCATCATATACGCAGTGAAGAGTTGGAAAATGACATCAACCCGGGTGCTGATTATGAATGGGTGATTGATCCGATCGATGGAACACGCAACTTTGCCATGGGTATTCCAATGTGGTGTATCATCATTGCAGTGGTATATCGGGGTGAAACACTCTATGGTGCTGTATACAATCCTATTGCACACGAGTTGTTTCTCGCTGAAAAAGGGCAAGGTGCTACATTAAATAAGTTGCCAATAAAAGTCAGCGCCAAGGACGACATGTATTATGCCTGCGGGAGTCTCTCCTGTGTTGCTGAGGCGAATGAGACCTATGGATCACATGTTGATCGCTTTGTGAAGTTGTACGATAACTTCAATCACAAGACAGTCACATGGCGGCATGCCTTTGGGTGTATGTTGGCAACATGTTATGTAGCTACCGGAGGGATGGATTTTTTTGTTCAGAATGCAGGACTTGATCACGACTTTTTGGGACCGGTTCTGATAGCACGTGAGGCAGGTGCGGTAGTTACTGATAGTGATGGAAACGAGTGGCAACGGGGGAGACAAGATATTGTGATCGCACCGCCTGCACTTCACCCGAAGATTATGGAGTTGTTTGACTAAAAACGCTTTCTAAAAACAAAAAGTCCCGAGTCAATCGGGATTTTTTGTTGGCGGAGGTGCGAGCGTCCATGCTGCACCTCCTGTGTTTTTCTCCTTGTTCTGCTAGTTGTTGTAGTTGACCTTGCGGTTGTGCCGACGCCAGCTCTTGCGCTGGTCGAGGCGGTCGCGGTGGCTGCGGCGCGCCCGGCACTCCTGGACGAGGCGATCGGACCGGTCGTTGGTCGCGGTGTGACCAAAGCGTTCCTGGTCGAACCGATCCTCGTACCTGGACGCCTCGAGTTCGATCTGCTCGAACCGCTTCGTGCGCTTGTAGAGGCGCTCGAAGTGGCGCAGGTCCTCGCTCGAGAGCATGCCGAGGCGGTGCGAGTTGTGAGCCGTCCAGATGAGGTCCTTGTCGACCTCGATGATCTGGCCGCTCACGACCGTGTGGCGGAGGTCCGGGAACTCGGGGTGCTTCATCTCGAAGGTGAAGCGCTCCTCCTCGATCCGCTCCCGCTCCCCGGTCTTTTCCCGCGCCGTGTTCAGCGCCGCGTACTCCTTCTCCGAGAT
Source organism: Candidatus Magasanikbacteria bacterium RIFCSPHIGHO2_02_FULL_47_14 (assembly GCA_001784275.1). Classification (GTDB taxonomy): domain Bacteria; phylum Patescibacteriota; class Patescibacteriia; order Magasanikbacterales; family UBA922; genus MFQB01. The sequence goes on along the minus strand of MFQB01000004.1, from coordinate 1,800 downwards.
GAGGCTGACGTCGTGCAGGTTGTAGGCGAGGTCGATCTCGTAGCTGCCG
>MFQB01000004.1:0-1733 GCA_001784275.1 Candidatus Magasanikbacteria bacterium RIFCSPHIGHO2_02_FULL_47_14 | reverse complement strand
TGCTGCGCGATCGCCGCGAGCAGGGCGGTGATCCGGTCCATCTTGGGCCGGAGTTCGTTCCGCCGCGCCTCGAGCTTGCGCTCTGCCTCAGCCTGTCGCTTCGCCGTCTCGTCGCGGATCTGGCTCTCGGCAGCGCGCAGGAGCGTGTTCGCCTGCGTGTGCCACTGCCGGAAGTCCGAGGTGTTGCGGTCGGCAACGAACCTCCACTCCCGGGCCTGGCTGGCCAACCGTTCGATCACGTGCGTGCCGAAACCGAACTGCCGGAGCTTCCGGCAGATCTCGATGCAGCGCTCCTCGATGATGTGGCACTGCTCGAGGGTCGGGACCTGGATGTCGCGGCTGCGCATGGTCTGGGCCTTGTTCTCGACCTTGATGGTCTCGCTGCCCTGTCCCTTGCGCACGACCTCGACCTCTCGTCCCTGCTGCCTGGTCTGACGACCACCGGACCGTCGGTTCGCCGCGAAGTACACCATGGTGCTCGACATCTCGTTCTCCCTGTGTTCGCCGTACGTCCAATCGCACGGCACCTCATATCACGCAGCATTCCAGCCGCGTGGCATCAAGTGCCGTGCGACTAGTCGCTGCGAAGTGGGGGAAGAGAGTCGAGCTTCTCTCAACTCAACTCACGTTTTGGGCGTGTGTTGTTATCTACTTACCATTGTCACCTCCTGTGGCTGGGTCCTTCCTGAGGCCTAAATTATAGGCAACAAAAAGGACCCCAGGAGATGTATACAAAGAACAAAACGGAGTAATATACCATAAATTAGCCAAAAAGTCAATATTTTAGCCCCCCTTTGATTTTTTGGCTCAGTTGAGCTAGTATAGGCATACTATGGAAAAATATAGTCCCCAGGGCATTGAAAGGAAGTGGCAACAAACATGGGAAGAAACCGGCTTGTACAAGACTCCTTTGGATGTCACGTCTCAAGACAAAATGTATATTCTCCCACAACTTCCCTATCCTTCAGGAAATGGTCTTCACGTTGGGCATGCTGAGGTGTATACCGCATGTGATATATATGCTCGGTTTCAGCGCATGATTGGAAAAAAAGTCTTGCAGGTGATCGGTTGGGACGCTTTTGGTTTGCCGGCGGAAAATTATGCAATCAAAACCAACATCCATCCACGTGAGAGCACTGACAAAGCCATCGATAACTTTCGTTCTCAGATAAAGGCCCTTGGAATCTCAGTGGATTGGGAAAGGGAAGTGGGATCTCATAATCCGGACTACTATAAGTGGACACAGTGGTTTTTCTTGTTGATGTACAAACGCGGTTTGGCGTATCGTAAGAATCAGTCAGTGAACTGGTGTGATAGTTGCAAAACCGTTTTGGCGAATGAACAGGTTACCAACGAAGGTGTGTGTGAGCGCTGCGAAACGGTTGTTGTGCAAAAATACATGTCTCAGTGGTATCTAAAAATTACGGATTACGCTGATAAACTCCTTGAAGGACTCGACCGTATCGATTGGCCGGAAGAGACAAAGAAACGTCAGCGTGATTGGATTGGGCGGAGTGAGGGTGCTCACTTTACCATGCACGTGAAAGGGAAACCACATCTAGCATATAAAGTGTTTGATTCAGTGCCACAAACATTTCGCGCGCAGACATTTGTTGTCATTGCGCCCGAACATTTTGATCTCCCTGAGATTGTGCAAGGGCTCGAACAAGAGCAGTCAGTTCTTGATTTTGTAGAAAAAGTGAAGCAAAAAAAAATGGAAGGAAATAAGTTTG
>MFQB01000003.1:6876-11668 GCA_001784275.1 Candidatus Magasanikbacteria bacterium RIFCSPHIGHO2_02_FULL_47_14 | reverse complement strand
AAAGTCAGTTACAGGATTCTTGAAATTCGTTAACGCAATAACTTTCTTCATCAAAAAATATCTCATGAGTTGGGATATTTTTTTGTCGTCGTTTCCAAGGGCAGCCTAGACAAATATCTGAAAATAATGTTAGGGTTTGTCTTGGAAATCGAACCGGTCGCACTGCGACACAAAATACGAGAGGTGTAAGATGTCTGCGCCCGAAAACGAATGGCTCCAGAAGCTCGCCAAGCTTGGAGCCGTCCTCACCGATGGCCACTTCGTCTACACGTCGGGCAACCACGGCCCGACGTACGTCGACAAGCGGACCATTGTGGTCTACGCGGTTCAGGCCATGGCCCTCTGCCATGAGCTGGCCGTGCGACTGCGTCGGTGCTCGAGTGGAGTTGAAGCGCTGGTCTCGCCGGCTGTCGGTGCCATCCCGCTCGGCTTCGGTACTGCCTTCCATTTGTCTCGGGTGATGGGGAGCCTGGTGCTCTCGTTCGTCGCCGAGAAGAATAGCGACGGAGGTTTCCTGGTCACCACGGCCCCGAGCCTGCTCGCAGGCAAGCGAGTGATGGTCGTCGAGGACATCCTCAACACCGGCGGCTCGGCCGAGAAGGTCATCACCCTGGCGCGGTCGCTCGACGCCGAGGTGATCGGTGTCGCCGCGCTCGTCAACCGCGGCGGCGTTACCGCAGAGGCGCTCGGAGTCGAGCACCTCGTGACCCTCGTGGACGTCCAGATGCCGATGTACCCGGCGGACGTCTGCCCGCTGTGCGCAGCCGGCGTCCCGATCAACACCAACGTCGGCCACGGCGCTGCCTTCCTCGCGGCCCGCCAGGGCTAAGCGCAGCCCTAAACTTGACCCCAACCGTTCTTTTCTGGCGCCAGGAGCTCCGCCTTATGAGCTCCAGTCCTTCTCTGTTTTTTATGCAGATAAAAAGTAGAAAGGGATTTTTTATGTGAGCCTACTTCTTCGCCTGCGACGGAGTGAATAAACGCGTATTGAAATTAACAATGCCGGTCAACATTTGGACGTGTGGGAGCAGTTCCGGTATGGCAGACGCAATGGTGTTCTGTGCAAAGCGAGCCAAAGAATGTGCTTTCTCTATTGCACGTGGCTTGTCCGAACCGGCGTCGTCGTGATACAAACCGGATGCCAACAAAACCACCCCTTCTTCTTTTGGAATACGTTTGAGTTTTATGTTTTCCAAAAGAATGTTTGCCGCGGTTGTAATTGGGCCACCCAAGTCATAACTGTAGGGCCCGATAATTAACGCTTTATTAGGAAAGTGCAGCCAATCAAACCCGCGGCCAACAGCAAGTATTTGTTCCTTGTGAGCCAATATCGTCACAGGGCGTTGCACCTCCTTCATCTCTCGGATGTGTTGGGTGTTACCAAACACAAGCGGCAATAAATCCTGGACAACATGTTCTTTCATGTCCGGAAATAACGAACGAAATTTTATCTCGACCTTCTCCTGTGATGTTTCCAACTCAGAAGATACATCCAGCATACGTCCATTCTCTCCTTCAAAAAGCAAGGCGTCCTCATCTGTTTCAATTCCAAGCAAGATCGGATAGACGACTGCATGGTTCTTTCCAAACACTCTTTCGATTTGTTTTTTTAAATTAAGTGTATACACGCGAGCTGCCTTCACATCATAATCAAACCCGCGGCATCCTCGATGTTTGTCCCCTTTGGACCAGTGATACGTGACCAGGACAACAGAATCACGGCCAAGATTTGCCGCACGCATAATCCAGCTATCGAGAACTTGCCCAAAGTATGGCCAACCCAAGTCAAACTGTCCGCCGATATTTCGGAACGGTTGAATAATTCCCGGCGGAGTATTGGTCATAACCGCGAGGTTCAGTCTCCCATCCATACACTTCATCGCAGCAAGCTCAGTGGGGTGTTGCGCGCGATATTGCGTCCGCCACAACACCGCATCCGGGCTGGAAAAAATTTTACTTTGTTTTTTATTGTGATTCAAAAGAAATTGAACTAATTTTTTGTTCGGCATACATCATTTGAATAATGAAAATATCTTGGATGCCCTCCAACGCCAATATACGCGTCAAGGGTCATACATACTTACTTTATTTTTCATACGACTTCTTACAAAAATTCCAAGACCTATAACCAATACTACACCTCCAATAAGATAATACAAACGTATACGCCAAGGTTTAAACCCTTGTGCTGACTCCCCATCTACGTAGTCCCAAGGGCTTCCAGTGTCAACACACACGCTGTTTGACTGCTCACACGATTCATTTTGCCCAACAAAAAACCCCACATCATAATCCACCGGATCATCAAACTGCGCGCTGACAAGTTCTACAACTGCCGGTGGGATAACCATATCATACCCAGGCCATATATGCTGCTCCCAAGTTTTTTGAGGGTCAGCCGGTTCAATGTCTAACGTCTCAAATGAATACGGTGCATACGGAACTTCTACGACAGGTTTTTTCGTTACTGCAGCAAACCAGGTCGTATCTTGATTTTGCAATGAACGCAACTCAGGGTCTTTATTCGGATCCTGCATCCATAAACGAAACTGTTCTAAGGGTCTGTAGCCGGTTTTATAGAATCGAATATCTCGTAACCTGTTAAAAAAAGATGCGGTCAAGTAACGATTCAACTCCGTGTTACTATCCGGGATATACTCGGCTACGACTGCATATTCACCCGCATACCCCATATACACCCAGTTATTTTGATGTGCAAATTTCAAACAATTTTGGGGTGCAATAAGATATTTTTCTGAATCTTTCACCTGAAAAGCGTAGAGGCGCATAAGTGAATAGAGCGTCCGGGACAAGTACTCACTGGATTCGCCGGGCAAAGCTATCTTCTCTTGCGAAAGATCTTCAGCGTTGAAACTTCCTTTAGGCGTCCCAGAAGTCGAGCTATATACGTTTTCATAGCCGGAAAATATTTGGAGATCACCGACCAATATATCTTTTGGTTGAATCTGGCTTCCGACGCATGAACTGACTTGTTTAATAAACTGTTCCACAAGCGGCATCGTGTGCGCCACTGTGCTTGTTACAATATGCCGATCGTATAACTCCACGGCCATCTTCTCCGCCGCGACTTCGCAATGTTGGTTTCTGAAGATCTCTGGCGTTGTGCCATCGGATAACCGTGCAATTTCAATATCAGGATTTTGCAATGCAGCCGCATCTGTACATGTTTGATATGGCTGCTGTGTTTGCGGATCGATGCCGCTTATACAGTCGTTGGTGTCACGAACATGAATATACTCTGGCCATGGTTGCACATTCGGATAACGCTCTTCACAAGGCAACGACTCCACAGCTTGTTGTTGTTCATAGCCAGACATATGCGCATACCGAGCCCATTTGCTTAGTTCATCCTGATGTAAAAATAAAAGCGGGTCTGACACATGCACAAACGTATCATATGCAAGTTCACCCATGTACTGTTTTCCGTAGCGAACGGTATCAAGAATATCAAAAAATTCTTTTTTGTCGCTTTCGTTTAATAGGGGTGCACGCAAAATAAACTGATGAGGCACTGCACTATATATGTAATCTCCTGGCGTACCCCTTCTTTCCAACTCTTTATATGGCTCATCAAGTTGTTTGTCCCCAAACACATAGATGAGATCGCCAAACTTCTGTACGTCTCGAGAGACAAGCATGCGAGTCTCGTCTGCAACTAAGAGACGCGGACCCGGACGAAGCGCAGAATATGGCTCGCTCCCTATAAGGGACACACTCTTCTCCGGGTTATTTTTATATATTAACACCTGTGCCTCATTCTCCTGTTCTACTAACTCCCACAGTTGCGGATTATACTCAAATAACAAGACCGGGATCGCAGCATATTGAGGTAACGAAGTAAATTTTTGCTTTGTATAACCGGATCCTAAATCCAAACGTTTTTCGCCTGTCTCGACCCACTCAAGATACTCGTTGTTCAGGTTGCACGATTCATCGCCTTTAAAGCACGCCTGCTTGTGATAAACAGTAACTCGATTTTTTGTTGGGGTAAGCTCTTGAACCTGGGAAAAATAATATGTCCGCGCTTCTCGCGGTGCAGGTACAGCATGTATAGGCCAAGGCAAAAAAAATCCGACGAATAAAAAAGAAAGAAAATATTTCATATTTTTTTATACCCCCATTGTACCTCATTTTGGCTCTTTTCTGAAGTTAAGTGAACAGTAACTTCTCGTATACGCAGTTAAAACAAAACGACGTCAATCCCCCAACCTACAAAACCAATTGTTTGGATCTGTAGGCTGGCTGACGTCGTTTCGTTCGCAACGGCGACACCAGCATGGTTGTGGAAAAGGTGTCTTCAGGAGGGACTACTACGGATCGAGATCAGCGTGCCGAATCTTCGACTGGTGCGGATACTCATCCGTGCAGCTGTTATCCCAACACAGTTGGTATCCATCGGCCTTAAAGTAGACCCCCACCGTGTCCAAACGCCCTCCGGACTCTGACATGGTGCAGAAGACGGAGCTCCTCCGCGCCACGAGCGCGTAGCCGAGGCTGAAGGTCGGTCGAGCTACCAGGCACATGCCCTGGGTCTCCATCTCCAGCTCCTCACCACTGAGGTTGACGATGCCGCCCCCACACAGAGCGAACATGTTTTCCTCAGTCTTGAGCCAGATCGGCGATATCTGGCAATCGTGCTCGGAGAAGGTCCGGACCGCCGGCTGGTCCCGGGAGATCTTCGGGATCTGGACCGGGGGCATCCCGCAGGCGAGGATCAAGCTCGAGAAGATGCAGAACACGAGGCGCGTCATCATGGAGACTCCTCCGTAAG
>MFQB01000003.1:6710-6818 GCA_001784275.1 Candidatus Magasanikbacteria bacterium RIFCSPHIGHO2_02_FULL_47_14 | reverse complement strand
ATCTTGACAAAAACAGGGAAATGGTCTATATTCCCCTGTTCAACGATGCTCTTTCCGCAACCCAAACCTTCGAGGTGACCATGACTCGTTCCATCATCGCGGCGCTCC
>MFQB01000003.1:0-6577 GCA_001784275.1 Candidatus Magasanikbacteria bacterium RIFCSPHIGHO2_02_FULL_47_14 | reverse complement strand
GCCTCAGATCGAGGCTGAGGCGCTCAAGCAGGGCAACTGCTGCCCGGTCGTCATTCAAGTGGGGGTCAGCTTCCACTGCGTGGGGGTCTACCAGACCTCCTGCAAGGAAGTCGAACCCATCTCTGTGGACGAGCCAAACCCGCCCCTCAAACCGCACGAGCGGCTGGGGCCTATGCCCGTCCTCAACGATGACGACGCGGTCTACGACCCGCTCTGGCCGGGCCAGAAATGTGAGTGGAACGAAGACGGTGCCATCGTCCTCCGCGGTTCCTTCACCTTCTGCCCGCGCAATGGGGTCACAGGACGGCGCATCAAGCGTAAGGGCCCCAAGCCCGGAGTGATCTACCGCAACCGAGAGGGTCAGATCGTCTGGCCCCGCCCCCGTGGCTAAGAAAAGGAGGGATAATCTGCCAAGGACGGCAGCGTTCCGGTCGTTGCGACAAACGACCACTGTAAAAAAATGCTTTTCAAAAGAAAGGCATTTTTTTATGTAAGGGTTTTGGTTGAAGAAACTGAAAAGTTCGTCGGTTTATGTAAAATAAAAAAATCCTCAACGTAAGCTGAGGATTTTAAAAAATTCATTTTTCAAGACTATTCAAGAACTGTATAAAATAGAAAATAAATTTCTGGTAATTCTATGATTTTCCTATTCCAATCCGCACCATATTTGTCCAAAGCCTGTTTTTCATTTGAAATATGGCGAATAAATCCCTCATCAGCAACTTCATATACCCGGGGATTTAAGGGAAATTTGAGTAGCATGGTTCCTGGTTTGATACTTACAGGTTCTCCCAAAGGAATTTTCTCCATTTGTTCGACGCCAATATTTTTCAAGTTACTAAAATCTTTGAACCAGGTCGCATATACAGCACGGTTTACAAATGCATGACGTTTTCCATTTTTATACAGATACACAGAGGCATGCATTGGTGATTTCACAATATCTCCCTCAGAAAAAGAACTATTTACAGGTGTGACCGGGGAAACAGTCTTTGTTGTTTCAACCGGCTTTACAACTTCTTTTACAGGGACTTCAGCGTTTCCTTTTGCATCAATAAAAAATACGGCTTCATTATTTGAGTAATCTTCTTCACTCATCAATACCTGTTCATTTACAGCCAATACCATTCGATTCCTCCCGGATTTTATCTTATAGTTTTGAGCAAACTGATTCAAAGAAAAGGAGTCACTATTAGGAATTAATGAAAAAGAACCAGAAAAAGTTGCTCCTGCTTGTATTTCGTCACCGGATCCATAAAACTGTTTACAAAAAGCAGGTCTATTTGGATACGTATCCGGGTAAATTCCTTCGGCTCGACGTTCTAAACATACTTGAAAAGACCCCATAGTTTGTTTTTTCCCAACATTTTTTAAAGTATAGTTTATTTGAATAGGAGCATTGCTTGCTAAATCTACTTCCGAAGGGGCGGTTACATTTTCAAAAATTAAATCCGCATAATCTAACTTTGCGTCATCCAAATATACGAGATAGTTACTACTGTTACAACCAAGCTGAAGTGACTGATTCCCGTCTTCAAAGAGAAACACAATATTATTGCTGCCATTCATCCGAGAAAATCCATTATTTGCACTCGCAACAAAAGAAGTTTCTCCCTCGTACAACTGGTTGGCAGAAAGATTCGGCAAATTCACGGTAGCAAGAAGGTGGCTGTCTTTCGTGTCCCAATTCACACACCCTGCGGTTTCACTCAAACTTCTATAATGGTCGAGATGATACACTTTAAATTTAGCTCCCTCGACTTTATTTTTTCCATTTCGGATTTGAAATTTTGCATTTATCGTTTCGTCTACTTTTGGTCGTGTATTGTCTATCACAACCGTTTCCGAAGGCACTTGCCCCAAAGCATAATCTCCAAAGTAATCATACTGCCAACTTGCTGAGGCAATTTGTGGCACCAAAATCTGGCTCCCCAATAAAACACTAGTCAGAAAAAACTTTCTATTCATACCTTTTATTATTAATAAATCCTCCCTATCATACCATACAAGCTCTTTTTTACAATCACATACGGTGTTAAATCTTAACATATAACTATATATAGTTATATGTTGGGCTGCGGCCTCGGCAACAGCAATACAGCTCAAGCCTCAGCCAAGAGTACCAAAAACGTCGCTAAATTTAGCGACGTTTTACGTGAGCCGTTGACCGGGATTGAACCGGTGACCCCGTCCTTACCATGGACGTGCTCTACCAGCTGAGCTACAACGGCATTTGATTTTCTTCTTGAATAACTTTGTGGAGTTTTGGTCCACCTTTAAGACTCTTTAAAAATTTTTCATAACGTACAGCCTCTGCCCGCGTTTCAAACTCTTTTATAAAGATAATTTGAAATGGTCTTCTGCACTTGGTTGACTTCGTAAGCCCTAAATTGTGAGCCTCGAGACGTTTATACACATCTTTCGAACTACCTATATATCGTTTACCATCTTTCTGAGATTGTAAGATATATGTATGTACAGTATTCCATAACCCCTCCCGTCCTTACCATGCCCCGCAAAGCGGGACATTTTAGGATAAGTGCCCACAAGTATATCGGATGGCCTCGGCCTCGTCAATCCCCAAAAAGCAAAACCCCGGTCGCCTGAGGCGACCGGGGTCATGATAAACGTCTTATTTAGTCACTGGCATCTCGCCCTTGCAAACTTTGCATTTGCAGTGGAACAAAGATGCAATTGCGGCCAAACCTACCAGGATGTAGATAAGCATCTCGAGCCATGCCCAACCACCAAAAATGGCGTTGACGAGGTTGAACTTAAACGCGCCGACCAAACCCCAGTTCAGACCACCGGCAAATAACAATGCCCAAATGACCTTTGAACCAATGCATTTCTTTCCCATCATACAGATGAAGTTAAATAAAAGCTAAGTTATGCGGTTTATTATACCACACCTCAGGCCAACACACCAACAGCTGCCTGAAGCCGAGACAGGGTCTTCTCTTTTCCCAACGCCGCCGCGATCTCAAACGGCCCGGGTGAGTTCTTCTGTCCGGACAAGGCAACCCGCATCGGCCAGAGCACATCTCCCACACCAAACTCCCGCTGGTGGACCCAACGCATGGTTTCCTGTTCCAAAGTTTCTGCAGTCCACTGCTCTTCCGGAATAGTCTTCAAAAAAGTTGCGACTAAATCCAACTTTTTGGCCGCGTCCTCTCGAGTGCTTTTTTTCCAGACAAGGAGTTCCAGCTCATATTCCAATGTATCTGCAAAAATGAAGCCCAGAGCGTTAGCCAACTCTTTCAGAGTCGCTGCACGTTCTTTTTCAAGTAAAACAATCTTCTGTAAATTTGAATCTGCAGTCTGGTCATGTGGCACCAAACCTTCATTTACAAAAAATGGAAGCGCACGCGCTGTCAGTTCGACATCAGCCATCTTCGCCATATACTGTTTATTGTACCAATCCAACTTCTCTCGATTAAATACAGCCGGGGATTTGGAAACTTTTGCAATATCAAACGCCTGTTCCAACTCGGCCAGAGAAAAAATCTCTCGATCACCACCGGGATTCCATCCTAAAAATGCGACAAAGTTTACTAGAGCCTCAGGTATGTATCCCTTTTCTTTAAAATCTTCCACCGACACATCGCCGTGGCGCTTGCTCAACTTTTGCTTTTGTTCGTTTACCAATAGAGGCAAGTGCGCAAATTGCGGGGCCTCCCAGCCAAAGTGCTGATATAACATGATATGTTTGGGCGTAGACGAGATCCACTCTTCTCCGCGAATCACATGGGTAATCTCCATGAGATGGTCATCAACAACCACAGCAAAGTGATACGTTGGAAATCCGTCTGACTTGATCAGCACCTGGTCGTCAACCAGTTTATTTTCAAACTTTACAGTGTCACGAATCATGTCTTCAAACACCGTCTCCCCTTCCCGAGGCATTTTAAGGCGAATAACGTGTGAGACATTTTGTGCAAGCTGGTCTGCAACTTCTTTTTCAGACAAGGTTCTGCAGTGGCCATCATATCCGGTCGCCTGTTTCTTAAGTTCCTGTACCTTGCGGAGCTCATCCAGTCGTTCTTTTGTACAAAAACAATAATACGCCGCTCCTTTCCCCAACAACTCCACAATATACTTGTGATATATCTCAAGACGTTCAGACTGAATGTACGGACCCTTGTCACCTATCTGCAAAACTTGCGCATCACTCATGGTGACACCCTCGTCAACTGTCACTCCAGCCCATTGCAACGAACGAATCATATTTTCAATTCCACCCTCAACAAAACGTTCGCGATCAGTATCCTCGATCCGTACCAAAAACTTTCCGCCATGCTTGCGGGCAAACAAGTATGAAAAAAGAGCAGTTCGCAAACCGCCAACGTGAAGGAATCCGGTCGGACTTGGAGCAAAACGAGTTCGTACCTGCATAATTAAGCTAAGTATAGAGGATTATGGCGTTTTTTTCAAGTCCTGCTTCCGATCCAAAAGCACATACCAAAGGAAGAGGGCCGTTGCATTCCATATCCGCTTCACACGCCAGGGCTGGTGGATGAGTCTCCACAACCACTCCATACCCACACGTTGGATCAACTGAGGAGCACGCTTTGTCTTGCCGGAAATAAAGTCAAACGCGCCGCCAACACCCATAGCAACTTTTACACTCGGGAGATGTTTCAAGTTCTCATATATCCACTTTTCTTGTTTTTCGTGGCCAAAGGCAACAAACAAAATATCCGGTGCAGCCATGATGATACGTTCGAGAAGTGCATCATTTTCTGTTTCACTATACGCAATTTGTTTGTCGTCTAAAGACGTGATGCGTATACCTGGGTGGAGTCCAACGACTTGCAAACGGGAGTGTTGTCTCTGTAAATTTTCAGCACACTTTTTTACAACATCTGAATCTCCGCTTCCTAACAAATATATTTTTTTATCATTCTCTTCTGCCATCATACAAATTTCCTGCATTAAATCCACACCCGGAATCCGATGCACTCTGCCGCGACTTAGAAGCTGTATTCCCTTTCCATCACAGACATTCAAGTCGCTATCATTAAGTATTTCTGCAAAAAACTCGTCCTTTCGAGCGGCAACGAGCATCTCCGGGTTAGGTGTACAGATAATATGCTGCGCTCCGTCAACAAAGAAGCCTTTGATGCGCTCCAATACCTCTATTTTAGCCAAATTATCGATACGAACGCCTATCATTCGAAAATTCATAGTGGTATAATTAAATCACAGTTGACAGATTTTTCCAACGTGATACAGTATTAGCACTCTCAATATTAGAGTGATAATTTACCCAATTTTCAAGGCTTACTTATACTCACATATGTTTAATCCACAACAGTTTACCCACAAGTCTCAAGAGGCGCTGCAACGTGCCAGCCAGATTGCCCACGAAAACAGCCAGCCTCAAATCGAACCTCCTCACCTTTTCATGGCCCTCTTGGAACAAGAGGAAGGCGTCGTTATTGCTATTTTGAACAAATTAAATGTCCATACTCCCCAACTTGCAGAAGATATACAACTCATGATCAATGCGCTGCCAAAGCAATTTGGACCGGTTCCAGGCGCAGGACTCGGACAAATTCTCATGGGCCAGGCCATGATGTACGTGTTGCAATACGCATTTGAAGAATCCAAAAAGATGGGCGACGAATACATCAGTGTAGAGCATTTGTTGCTTGCCTACTTGAAAAACAAAAATCCAATCAGTGATGCGCTATCCAACCAGGGTGTGCGTTACGACGATATTTTAAAGGTTCTGGTGCAGGTACGCGGCACACAGAAAGTAGATTCGCCGGAACCGGAGAGTAAGTATCAGGCATTGGAAAAGTATGGAAAAAACTTTACTGAACTTGCCCGGAAAGAAAAACTGGACCCTGTTATTGGCCGTGACGATGAGATCCGTCGGGTGATGCAAGTGTTATCTCGCCGGACAAAAAATAATCCTGTTCTTATTGGTGAACCGGGCGTTGGTAAGACCGCCATTGTGGAAGGACTCGCACAACGAATTGTCAAAGGTGACGTTCCGGAAAGTTTGAAAGATAAAGAAATCATTGGTATTGATGTCGGCGCTCTGGTTGCAGGAACCAAGTTCAGAGGTGAATTTGAGGAGCGCTTCAAGGCAGTGCTCAAAGAAGTAAGCCAGGCGGCCGGGAAAATTGTCTTGTTTATTGACGAGCTCCACACGATTATCGGCGCCGGCGCAAGTGAAGGTGCGGTGGATGCAAGCAATATGTTAAAGCCACCACTCGCTCGGGGTGAGTTGCACACGATTGGCGCGACGACATTAAAAGAGTATCAGCAGCACATTGAAAAAGATGCCGCCTTCGAACGACGTTTCCAACCAGTATACGTGAACGAACCGGCACAAGAAGATGCAATTGCCATTCTTCGTGGTATTAAGGAAAAGTACGAAGTGCATCACGGCGTCAGGATTACTGACCCTGCAATTGTTGCTGCAGTTGAACTTTCCAGTCGTTACATTACTGACCGCTTCTTGCCAGACAAAGCAATTGACCTGATCGACGAAGCAACGTCTGCGCTGCGCATGCAGATTGACTCGATGCCGGATGAACTTGATCGCATGAAACGACATAGCATG
>MFQB01000002.1:2018-13846 GCA_001784275.1 Candidatus Magasanikbacteria bacterium RIFCSPHIGHO2_02_FULL_47_14 | reverse complement strand
TGCCTACCTCGTAAACCACAAAGAATTTTACGGCTTGGATTTTGACGTCAACCGCTCCACACTTATTCCTCGCCCGGAAACTGAGTTGCTCGTGGATCTTGCGTTAAAGGAAATAGAAGACACAACACAAAAACATATAACGCTTATCGACGTGGGCACCGGAAGCGGGTGTATTCCGATTGCCATCGGTAAAAATGTGACATCTCAACCTCAGCTGTTGGTTTTTGCATCAGATGTCTCAAAGTCAGCACTTCGCCTCGCCAAAAAAAATGCGGTGCGCCATCAGATTTCAATAAATTTTTTGCATGGGCATTTGCTTCAACCCGTTGCAAAAAAAGACTCTGCGCTATTCAACCGGCCGAAAGGTGCTCTGATTATCACAGCCAACCTCCCCTATCTCACACAAGAGCAGCGGGACACCGAGCCTTCGATTCGATACGAACCTCACTCAGCTTTGGTTGCCGACGACAAAGGTTTACAGCTATATAAAGAACTGCTGCAACACATTAAAAAATATTGTGACCCACAAAAATCTGTAACAACTTTTTTTGAAATTGATCCGTCGCAATCTGCTGTACTTTCCTCTTATATTAAAAGTGTATTTCCACATGCAGTTGTTAAAGTACACACAGACTTGGCAGGACGTAGTCGAGCGGTGCAGGTGCATTTGTTTCCGCATATATACTCTGGAGCAGCACATCGGAGTCCTGATCAAAATCAGGGCGAGATATGAGGTGCGGTCGCACTCGCATCGTGCGAGACGACCGACACCGTCTGACCAGAGTATATATGCTGAACCATGAGACAAATACATTGACACACCCTGTCCACTTCACGTACTCTAAACATACTTACTTAACCTCTCCATATGACAGAGACCACGCATAGCAGTCGTAAGATTAAGCCCTACTCCTTTACCTTCAAAACAATAGCAATAGCGGTTTTGATCGTCATTTTTCTCATACCATCCTTCATGGTACAGGGTCTGATTAAAGATCGATCCTACCGAAAAGACTCTGCTACAGAAGAGGTGAGCAGCAAGTGGGGCAATGCTCAGGCGCTTATTGGCCCGATTCTGGTTATCCCATACACAGAAGGTCTGCAGGTCCGCCAGGCGTTTTTTCTTCCTGAAGAGTTAGCCGTCACCGGAAAAGCCACCACAGAGGTGCGTTCACGCGGTATTTACGACGTCCCGGTTTATGATATGGCAGGAGAGGTGAGGGGCCGTTTTGGTACACCGAATATTCAGGCACTGGGCCTTTCGTCTTCTCAGATGCGTTGGAACGAGGCAACAGTCGTGATGGGTATCTCTGACCTGCGCGGCATTCAAGAACAACTCACACTTCACTGGGGCTCTCAAAATATTGCATTCCAAACCGGTGTTCAACAGACGAATCTCGCTTCCGGGGTAAGTGCTCGCGTTCCGATTGTTGCCACTGATCCTGCCAATCCTACAACACAAAACTACCCATTTTCTTTTAGTGTAAATATTCGAGGCAGCAAAGATGTTTCATTTGTTCCTGTGGGCAAAACCACTTCAGTGGAACTCACATCCAACTGGGTATCTCCAAGTTTCGACGGCGCCTTCCTACCGGAACATACTATTGACCAAAATGGATTTAAGGCCACCTGGCACGTGTTGGACTTAAACCGTAGCTTCCCGGCCCAATGGACAGAAAAAGAGCGCGTAACATTCAACGGACTCCAGCAAAAATATTCAGAAGACAGCTACTCTTACGACACCGGGGAACAGACTGATGCCTTTGGTGTGCGATTCTTCTTGCCGGTCGATATCTACCAAAAAACTACCCGATCGGCTAAGTACGCAATTGCGGTCATTGCATTGGTGTTTGTCGTCGTCTTCTTTACCGAAGTGACCAGCCGACGGCGGGTTCACCCGGTACAGTACACGCTTATTGGTTTGGCGCTCCTGATCTTCTACACTCTACTTCTGTCATTATCTGAATACATTCGATTCGGATACGCCTACCTCATTGCGAGTATCGCGATTATTGGCATGGTGACAGCGTTCGTAAAAAGTGTCATGAAAAGCACTCAACGCGGCCTCACTGCCGGCGGCATTTTGACAGTGATGTACGGCTTTGTGTACATCCTCCTTCAGATGGAAGAGTATACACTTCTCATCGGCAGCATTGCACTCTTTATTATCCTCGGCGCCATCATGGTCGCCTCACGCCGCATTGACTGGTATGGGGACGAGCCGGAGACTCAGGCGTAAGTAGTATGAAAGAAACCGAGTTGAAAATTCTGGATATCAATCCTGATACTTTTGTTGCTCGACTCGAAGCGCTTGGAGCAAAAAAAATTGCCACCCGAAAAATTATCGACAAACAGTTTGACACGCCTGCCGGTGATATCAATAAAAAAAAGGAGCTCCTGCGTCTGCGAAAAGATGATGAACAGGGATTTCTCGCCTTTAAAACCAACCGTGTCAAAACTGAACACATCCAAAGCTGTGATGAATTTGAGGTTGCAGTAAGTGACATCGAGACAGCAGAAAAAATTATTATTGGTTTGGGGTTTATTCAAACACGATATAGAGAGAAAATTCGTACCTCGTATCTTCTCGACGATGTTCGCGTGGAAATAGAAAAGTATCCGACCATCCCCTACTATATAGAACTTGAGGGTGACGAGCCGGCCATTACAGCCCTGGTGGAAAAACTGGGCTACACCATGGATAGCACCACGTCTTGGACAGCAACAAAAGTACTGAAGCACTATGGAGAAGATCCGAGTCTTCAGGTATTTGAACCATAATATGCCTATTCCACACGAAGCAAAAAAAGTGTTCTCTGGAGAAATCTTCGACGTATACCAATGGGAGCAGGTACTATTTGACGGCACAACGGCAGTCTTCGAAATGCTCAAACGCCCAAATTCGGTGGAGGTGATTGCAACCTCTGGTGACAAAATTCTCGTAGCTGAAGAAGAACAACCTGGCCGCCCACCTTTTTACACCCTTGTTGGCGGCAGACAAGAAGTCGGGGAACCACCAGAAGATGCAGGCAAACGGGAACTTCTGGAAGAAAGTGGATGCGCATCAAACGACTGGGAACTATACAAGGAGTTCCAGCCCACCAGTAAAATTGACTGGAGCGTGTACATATATATCGCCCGAAACTGCCAAAAGACCCACGAACCGTCGCTTGATGCCGGGGAAAAAATTAACATTCTTTCACTTTCCTTTGATGACTTCGTTGAGCTAGCCACACATGAAAACTTTCGCAGCAAAGAACTAACAACAGATATACTAAAAATGAGACTGATCCCTGGTGAGTTGGAAAAGTTCAGGCAACGGATATGCGGGATGTGAGAGTACAGAAAGTGCGCGGATTGCTGAAAGAAAAAAACGCAAGCGCCTTTTTTGTTACCAATCCAAAAAACGTCTTTTACCTTGCTGGGTTTATAGGCATATCTCCCCACGAACGTGAGGCAACAGCCCTCATCACCGAAGAAAAAGTTCTTGTGTTTCTTCCCAAGATGTACAAACAACAAGGGGAAGCCCTGCAAAAATATCTTCCTGACTTGGAACTCGTAGTAGATCATGAGCGGTATGGTCTGCTCACCAGTTTTGTTCGTTATGTAAGCACCTCAGACAAAATTTTGATAGAAAAAAATAATCTCACATTAGCAGAATTTGAAAAAATCTCTCATACCACTCAGGCACAGCTGATGCCAGAAACCGGAGTTGTCGAAAGTCTACGAAACATAAAAGACCCGGAAGAGGTCGCATGTATCCAGAAGGCTGTCGACATCTCAGAACAAGTACTTGGTGAGGTAAAAAAACTCCTCGCACACCAACAGCTTCACTCTGAGTGGGAGGTTGCTCACGAAATGCATCGTCTCGCGGTTCACTACGGCGCTGACGGGGTCGGATTTGACTCGATTGTCGCTTCTGGGAAACACGCAGCCGAGCCCCACTACAAAACTGGACGACATGCACTACAGCAGAATCAATGTTTGTTACTGGATTTTGGCTTTACCTATCACGGCTATACTGCAGACGTCACTCGCACGGTATGTTTAGGTAAGGCTCCAAAGCAATTTTACGACGTATACAGCCGAGTCAAAGAGTGCGCCGACATTTGCATCGCTGCATGCAAACCTGGGACTCTGACCAAAGAACTATTTGACTTATCCTGGAACTACTTTAAAAAATATTCGCTTGAAGGATATTATTTGCACAGTCTTGGCCACGGCTTAGGACTGGATGTACACGAGTCGCCATCTCTTGGTTCATCGCAAGAAACTGTTCTTAAACCCGGCATGGTTGTCACCATCGAACCCGGACTTTACTTTGCGGGTGAATTCGGAGTACGGATCGAAGATGATATTCTTATCACTGAAACCGGTTACCGCCTCTTGACCAAAAGTACGCGAGCGTTAGCGGAAATTTCCCAAAAATGATATACTACACGCATTATTTTTTATCGTGATATATGTTCGAACTTAACTATTGGGCGATCCTGGTTGCAGCATTGGCAGCCATGGTTATTGGTGGTATGTGGTACGGTCCATTATTTGGAAAAGTGTGGATGAGATTGACCGGCATCAGCCAGGAAAAAATCGATGAGATAAAAAAGAAGGGTATGGCGAAGTCATATATCTTGAACTTTGTGGGATATCTGGTTATGGCGTATGTTCTTGCGTATTTTGTCTTGGGTTGGTCCACTTCACAACCAGAGCTAAATCCGGTTTCAATTGGTTTACAAACAGGGTTTTGGCTGTGGCTTGGTCTTATCGCAACCTCAAGCATGAGCCCTGTATTATGGGAGGGCAGATCCTGGAAATTCTGGTTTCTCAATAACGGATACTCACTTCTCAAGCTTCTTGCCATGGGCGCCATTCTGGGCACCTGGAGATAGTTAGTCTAAAAACAACTCAGCCCCGCACGTCATTTCTGAACATACGGGGCTGTAGGGTAACGGACGAAGGAGCCAAGGGGCCCAAAGAGTTGAGCCACCGAGATTCCAAGAGCCCATTACTTGCCGACGAGCACCAACCAGCGCCAGCGCTCGTCGAAGCCGCCGTCGGCCGAGTCGAAGAGCGAAAAGCCGAACGAGTCGACGTATGGGAAGCTGGCGCCGCCGTGCGGACTCGCCCACGAGGCGTCAGCGACACCGATCGACCCCTTGCCGTCGAGCGTGGGGTAGCGGGCCTTGAAGGCCTCGCGCCACTGCCCTTCGGGGATCGTGCCCTGCGCGGCGAGCTTCGCCTTCACCTCGTCGAAGCTATCGCAGTAGCCGACCAAGACGAGCTTCCCACGCCGGGTCTGCTGCCCCGTCACGGTCAGCCCCGTGTGCTTCCACTTCTCGGGTTCGTCGTAGCCGTCGGCGCGGACCATCTCGAGCGGCCGGTTCTCCGGTGCGTCGCCGTCGAGCGTGAGTTCGAAGATCTCGTCGAGAGCGGGATAGGTCACGGTGGTTTTCACGAGCGTCTGCTCCTTTCAGTGGTTGGTACCAGGGACAAAAGAACAACAGTCTCTTATACCAGAAAAGAGGCCGGGTGTCAAGATAGCCGTATTCTGCCCCTTGGCGGGGGAGTTTTGTTTCTGTATACTTGCGTCACCCTCTTTGCTGCTTGATATGGTTTCTTACCCTCACGTCGAAGACATTATTCCTATTGCCCGAAAGGCAGGAGAGGAAATTTTAAGATACTACCAAGAGAAATACACTATTTGGGATAAGCCTGACCACTCCCCGGTAACTGAAGCGGACCTCGCTGCCAACAACATCATTCTGAAAGCGCTTGCCGGTATCTCGCCTTTCCCTATTTTATCTGAAGAAACCAAAGACGACCTCAGACGTCAACAAAGTGAGGCAATATGGATTGTAGATCCGCTTGATGGAACAAGGGACTTTATCAAAAAAACAGATGAGTTTGCGGTCATGATTGGTTTGGCAGTTGCCGGACAACCGGTGTTGGGCGTGGTGTATAACCCAGCCAGAGATGAGTTGCACTATGCAGAAAAAGGCCGCGGCTCTTTTTTGCAGGTTGGCTCGGCAAAACCGTTACAAATCTCTGTCGACAAAAGTCACGACTCTTCTGACGTCCGTCTTGTCCTGAGCCGCTCGCACTTAAAACCAGAGGAGATTGAGCTGGCCAAGCAATTTCATATCCAAACTATGCATAGTTGCGGAGGCACGGGAATAAAAATGGGCAGAATTGCAGAAGGCTTGTATGACCTCTACTTGAACATGAGTTCAGGCTGTGGCGAGTGGGATACATGTGCTCCTGAAGTCATTTTGCAAGAAGCTGGAGGTGTCGTTACCGACATGTTTGGAAAACAATTTTTATATAACCAAGAAAACGTCAAACGGGTTCATGGGGTGATTGCCACGAATGGCATAATTCATGATAAAATCATTGAAGGGATTCAGGGATATTTGAACAAAAATACGGTATGACAGAACAGAAAAAAACCCGGATTCTTATTTTGGGTGCAGGGTTTGGAGGAGTATATGCCTTTAAAAAATTGCATAAAATTTTTCATGGAAATAAAAATATCGAGCTTATCATCGTGAACACCTCGAATTATTTTTTGTTTACTCCACTTCTTCATGAAGTTGCGACCGGCGGGATTAGTCCGGAGAACGTGACCGAGCCCCTGAGAAAAGTACTGGGGTGCTGTCTTGTGGACTTATACGTGGCAGAGGTAACTCGAGTAGATCTGAAAAAAAAGAACGTTGAAACAACAGTAGGTGTTATTGCATACGACTACCTGCTGATGGCGCTTGGTTCAACCACACAGTTTTTTGATACTCTTGGAGCAGAAGAAAATTCATTTACACTAAAGAACTTATCCGATGCGTTGCGATTAAAAAATCACTATTTAACAACTATTGAACGGGCGTCAAAAATCGCAGATCGGGAAGAGCGCAAAAAGATGTTACGAATTGCTATTGTGGGCGGTGGACCAACCGGCGTTGAGTTGGCTGCTGAAACCGCTGAGTTGTTTTACAACACCTTTAATTCATTTTACTCAGAAGAGATTATACAAGACATAGAAATTATTCTGCTGCAGCGAGGGAAAGAGCTCATTCCGATGTTTTCAGAGCCGGTTCGTAAACGGGCCATGAAAGAGCTGCAAAAAGATCGTGTGAAAATCAAACTGAACACTGCGGTTCACTCAGTCACAAAAGAGGGCATACGAACCACAGACGGAGAAATACTACTCACACATACCGTCATTTGGGTTGCCGGTGTCACCCCGCATCAGATTGATATCGATGGAAACATCACCAAAAACACACGCGGATGTATTATGGTCTCTCCAACGATGCAGGTTGCCGGGCATCCTGAGGTATTTGTTATCGGTGACATGGCACACTGTCCCGGCCCAAATGGGGTTGATCCCCTCCCGGCCATGGCACAGGTTGCGGTCGCGCAGGGCCGCAAGGTGGCGAAGAATATTGCGGCTCTCATTTTTGGAAAAAAACTTGATCCGATCAACTACCAAAGCAAAGGTATGTTAATCTCTCTTGGTGAGTGGATGGCGGCCGGCGATGTAAAAGGATTTCACTTTAGCGGGAAAGTTGCCTGGTGGTTATGGCGCACTGTGTACTTAACAAAGTTGATCTCATGGCAAAAAAAGCTGCAAGTGGCACTGGATTGGACCATTGACTTATTCTCGCCACGAGACATTTCCGAATTTGACCACTTTTAACGTTTGTTTCTGACAAACATATGCGTCCACACGATATAAAAACTAAGATTTTTCTCGATAGCGGTGACCCGGATGAAACCCGTCAGGTTTTGGATCTTCTTGGTTTTCTCGACGGCCAAACAACAAACCCGTCTTTGATAGCAAAAAAACTCACCGGCAAAACAAAAAAATTTACTCGCGATGAGTTGCTCGCTGGATACAAACATATTGTTCAAGAGGTCGCCTCGCTGCTCCCCCAAGGTTCTGTCTCGATCGAGGTGTATGCAGATCATCAAACATCTGCAGATGAAATGGCAAGACAAGCGAGAGAGATGTTTGCCTGGATTCCAAACGGTCATATCAAATTTCCTACAACCTCAGCGGGGCTTGCTGCTGCAGAGATGTTTATCAAGGAGGGCGGTCGAGTCAACATGACGCTTGTCTTTTCCCAGGAGCAAGCAGCGGCTGTGTACGCAGCCACGCTCGGGGCAAAAAAAGGTGATGTCTTTATCTCTCCATTCATTGGCCGGCTCGACGACCGCGGTGAAGATGGCATGAGCCTCATCAAAAATATTATTGAAATGTACAAGACAGGTGACAGCCACGTGGAGGTGCTGGTTGCAAGTGTCCGTTCTCTGGATCACTTCACTCAATCGTTGGGACTCGGGGCGGATATTATCACTTCACCGTTGAAGATTTTAAAGGAGTGGGCGGACAGTAAATTTTCAAAAGAATCGGCTGGCGGCGGAAACAAACTCCAAACAATTCCCTACCAAGAAATTTCTTTAGAAAAAAATTGGCACAACTACATTATTACTCACGAATTAACAACCGTCGGCGTCCAAAAATTCGCTGACGACTGGAACAAACTTTTATGAAAACAGTCACCATCTATTCGACTCCAGTCTGCCCATACTGCATGCGAGCAAAGCAACTCCTCTCCTCCTTGGGAATCGCATACACAGATATTGATGTCGCTGCGGATGCGGTTATACGTGAAGAGGTAACCAAAAAATATAACTGGCAAACCGTCCCAATGATTGTTATCGGCGATGAGTTCATTGGCGGATACGATGATCTCGCAACACTCCATGCTGAAGGGAAACTCATGGAAAAACTAGCCGATTAACCCACGACCTATGCATATGGAATCAGACATGGCCCATCGTGGAGTATTCGCTGAACCGATAGAGCCAGGAGGCACTCCAGAAATATCAGATGAAGTCCTTGAACAGCGAATCTTAGCAGAGATCCAAGCTGTAAAAAAACAAAAATTCTCCGATAATCCAGAAAATCCCCACATACAAACTCACATCATAGCAGTGTCAGCAATTAGACACGATGATCTTGGACACTCTATCGTCGATATTGATATTGCGCTTTTGTTTCCAACCATGTCCGATCAACGAAGTGAAGAAAAATTTTCGGTCATCATCGACCCGAAAAGACGTACAGTTCGTCACACATTATTTGAAGACTTACCCTCTCGGTATGACCAATACCGTGACGTCCTTGAAAAAATGACCAATACACTGGAACATGCTATTACTTCTGTGATCTAAATATTATATGATGCAGGACGCCATTCTTTCTTTTGCAAAACAGTTTTCTTTTAAACCGGTTATACAAAACAAACAAAACCTCACACAAAAGAAGCAGTTTATTGTGCTCGGTATGGGCGGCTCACATCTGGCTGCTGATGTCTTGCTCGCGCACACACCATCTCTGCCCCTGTTGGTCCACAGCGACTACGGGTTGCCACCGCTCTCGCAAACGGAGTTAAAGAATACGCTTATCATAGCCAGTTCGTTTTCAGGAAATACGGAAGAGGTGGTTGACGGATTGCGTCTGGCGTTGCATAAAAAACTGTCAGTTGCGGTATTGTCAGTTGGCGGGACCTTACAGACGATTGCTGAACGACGCAAACTGCCGTTTATTCAACTGCCAAACACCGGCATACAACCACGAAGTGCCTTGGGGTTCAATACGCTTGCTTTGTTAAAGTTGATGAACCAAAGTACTTTAGTGAAGGAAGCCGCGGCTTTGTCAAAACACCTGGATCCCAAAAAGTTCCAGTCTGTTGGAGAGGCGTTGGCAAAAAAAATAAAAGGTAAAGTTCCGGTTATATATACCTCTCGTCGCAACAGTGCCGTTGGATATAACTGGAAAATCAAACTGAACGAAACAGGAAAAATTCCTGCCTTTTACAATGTCTTTCCTGAGTTAAATCATAACGAGATGACCGGATTTGATGTGCAGCCAACCAGCAAACATCTCTCTGAATCATTTTATTTTCTTTTTCTGAAAGACTCGAGCGATCATCTACAGATACAAAAACGCATGCACGTCATGGAAAAGTTATACAAACGAAGAGGACTTACAACCCATGCGCTTGAGCTTACAGGAAAAACCGGTTTTGAAAAAATATTTTCTTCTTTGCTTGTTGCCGATTGGACAGCGGTTTCAGTTGCAGCAATCTATGGGCTCGAGTCAGAGCAGGTACCAATGGTGGAAGAGTTTAAAAAGATGATTGAGTGAAATGCCGTCGTCCCCCGAACGTACGACGGCATGGTTGAAGGGGCAACCACCGACCCTCAGCGAAAGTAGAGCGCTGTCACACCTCCGACAGCCGCGGTGACGAGGCCGACCCCGGCGGCCACATCAACTCCTCTCCACAGCGCAACTCCGCCAAAGACGCCTCCACACGCAAGCAGAATGCACCCGACGATAAACAACAACGGTTGCATAACATCCCTCCTGAAGTGCCCCATGTATGCATTAAACTATGGTCAAAGCGGGTGTGTCAATGAGTCATACTGGGCAGGGGCTGGAGACGCGAGGTGCGCCTGCAACAGCCCCTGGACGGAAGGGTGGTCTCGAACATGGACTACATCGCGCAAGGCGAAGGGGCCTCTTGTCGAGACCGGTAGGGTGCTCCGGAAGTTTCACCTTATTGGTCAGGTGGAACAAAACAACTCAACATCCGGAGCGAAAGGGTGACCTGGACGGCGGCTGAATCGCTTTATACTGCGAAACTGTACTATGCCAGGTCAAAAAGAGTGGCGCGAAAGATGCAATACGTCGTGATAACGAACGCGTACCATGTTCGCGCCGAAAGGGTGAGGGCGGAGGTGCTGAAAATAGCCTAAGCAAACCTGAGAGATACCGCCCTCTTCACAATATTCACTGATAAAAAGTAAATTCTGTGAACAGGGGCCGGCGAATGTAGTACATTCGCCGGCGTCCCTCCGAAATGAACATGGGTTGCGCGTGATCTACACGCGGGAGACCGCGGTCGCGGCCCGGGTGCGGTGGGCGAGGTCGAGCCACTCGCCGACGACGTGGCGCAGAAACGCCGTCGCGAGCTTCCAGCAGCTCATCTTCCAGATGTGCCCGTCGCCGAAGACCGGCGTGAGCTTGACCTTTCCCTCCTTGAGGGCGATGCGGGAGAGTCGGTCGGCCAGGTCGTGGCGCAGGTCGTCGACGTTGTCGAAGAACCCGACGACCGAAAGGAGGTCATCGCCACGCTCGAGACGCAGACCTTCCGCGTTGACGTGGTGACCCCGCTTGAAGAGCTCACGGTCGAGCCAGCGGAAGGTCTCCATCAGCTCCTTGCGGACCTGCACCGCGTACGGGTGGCGCTGCCGCAGTCGCGTGCGGATCTCCTCCAGCTTGATCCTCCACGGGGTATCGGGCGGGCTCTTGATCATCTGGATGAAGAAGAGGTAAACGCCCTGGCGGAGCGTCCGATCGTACTTCCCAGAGCCACCGCCGCCGCGAGCCGATCGCATGAACTCGCCATCGAGCGTGCCAGCCCCGGCGTACCGAACGACCTTGTCGGCCGTCCGCTTCCGGGCCTGCTGGCGCAGCCGCATCCGGCGCCGCGCCAAGCCTTCGGCGCGGCCGAGGAGCTCGATCGGCTGACCGGTGACGTTCTCGGCTTCGAGGAAGTTACGGAAGACCTGCACCCGGCTGAGGAGTGGCAACTCCCCGAAGGTGACGAGGCGCGAGAATCGCATCTCGACCTCGCGGCGAGCCACGATATCGACGATCTCCAGGCGCGCCCAGCGCACCGCGGTCGCCCGATCGGTGAAGTCGCGCCAGCCATCCATGGTGGCCACCGGCTCGAAGACGTGAGCCAGGCGACGCTGCCAGTGCC
>MFQB01000002.1:0-1996 GCA_001784275.1 Candidatus Magasanikbacteria bacterium RIFCSPHIGHO2_02_FULL_47_14 | reverse complement strand
CCGCTCCGCTTCGCGTCGATCGACCTGGACCTCGAAGCGCGTCACGTCGATGATCGACGCCACGATACGAGCCCCGAGCCGCGGTCCGATCCCCTTGATCGGGTCCAGGACCTTCCGGAAAACATCGGTCTCGGCGAGCGCCGCAAGGAGCTCGCCCTCGAGCGCAGCCTCGCGCTCCTGAAGCCGCACGAAGTCTTCGTCTCCGGTGGTCTGTGCCGTGACCCAAGAGGTCACCTCGACGACCTTGTCTCCCAGCACGCCTTGGTAGGCGCGGTTCGTGGCGAGGAGCGCCAGGTGCTGGCCGGCGACAATCCGCCAGCTCATCACGCGCTGGAGCATCTGCCACAGGTTGCTGATGCGGATCATCTGGACCGCCAGCTCGTCCACCGGGTAGAAGAGTCCCGGCTGTTCCCGGTAGATGCGGGCGACCTCGAAGGCGTCGCTGTCCGGCTTCGTGCCGGACCGCAATTCGCTCAGGGTCGTGGTCGGAAGACGGAAGACCCTGTGCGCGCCCTTGTTGTTCATGGCCCGCACCAGGAGCTGCGCCAGGTTGTCCCCGGAGCCGCCGAGCGGGACAACGACGATGTCGCCATCCTGCACGCCCTCGATCGACTCCGAGTCCGGCACGCGGGTCACGCGCATCCAGACCGTGCCGACCTGACGGACCTGGCTGGCGTGATAGTTGCTCCGATCGCCGGCCTTCTTCAGCTTCGCCCACTCCATCTGCTGCGGCAGCCAGGCCGAGACATCGGCATCAGGGTCCTCGAGCTTGACCCACTTGGTCGGCAGTCGCCCGTAGGCGAACAGCCACTCGTGATCCACCTCGGCCCACTCGAGCCGTACGACCACGCTGCCGCTCTCCGGATCGAGCGCGACCGCTTGGGTCGGGCTCGCCTCCCCGCTCGTCTTCTGGCCCACTCTGGGCCGGATGCCCCATATCACGGGGTCCCTCTTCATATAGACACCCTTTTCCACTTATTTTGGAGGGAAGAAGATAAAATCGAGTAGACAAACCTTGCCTAGTCCCTCCTGTATCAGCCACTCAACCGAGCGGCGGATAAAGGAAGTGGCGAGGCTGGTGTCGTGGTCGGCTCGACAGCCTCGCCGAAATGGTGGTCCGGTACTAGTAGTATATCGCTTGCGCGAACATCAACTTTGACCGGACCGAAAGGGTGGTTTGGAACTGGCACCATGTCCAAGAATATGGAACAGGTACCCTGTCCAAACCGAGTGGATGCGGGGGCACTCCCGCGACAGGGTGAGGGTGAACCACGTGGATATTACCATGAGCAAACTCCTAATCGGTCACCCTCTTTTCTGTGTGCATATAAAGATGTACACAAAAAACAAGACGCCGCCTCACGAAAAACGGAGGTCACTCATCTAAACAAGAAACCGACCCTTTGTCAAGGTCGGTCCATGTGTCTATTTTCACTATTTCCACTCTCCCTTTGCCCCAATTGGCATCACTTCTATCCAGATCTTTCCCGGTCGCAAGGGAATTTCATTTCCATCAGAGTCAAACCATCGCGTTCGTCCGCCTCTCGACTCTTTCTTCCACTCTCCTTCAAATACAGATCCATCTCGAAACACAGCGGCTTTGCCACTACTTATTGTACTGATCCGTTGTCGACCAATAGCGTCAAGAACCTCTGCCTCAACCCATTGCACAACTACCGTATCTGCAACAACCGCCGTACCACTTTGATCAACATATTTTTCTCCGTATTCATATCGCTCGTACTGCTCAGTGCTGGTGTTATACTTCCAGACCGGTTCATACGTGCCGCGTGAGAACGTCAATGCAACTTCCTTAATACAAGCGCTGCTTGTCACAGAAAAATCACATGGCTCCTGTTCCTCAAACTTCCACGTCGCAAATGTAGTGCTTGCATTATCCGGTGCGTACTGTTCCCAGGCCTTGCTCCACAACTCATTTGAAGTGTACGTATTGTGTGGCGCGTACCGATCGTCACTACGCCAAAAATACCAGCCT
>MFQB01000001.1 GCA_001784275.1 Candidatus Magasanikbacteria bacterium RIFCSPHIGHO2_02_FULL_47_14 | reverse complement strand
CGGCTCATCCAATGCGATGGTTTGAAGATCAAGTGCGTCCTCTGTGCAATAAAAACTAAGACATACGTGATTTTCAATACGAACTCCGTGGCGGCGAAGCTGGAATATGCTGAGCACGCCGGTAACGAACAAACGCGTCAACCAGAGTCGTCCGGTCTGAACTACGATAAATACATCAATATCGCTTTGGGATTTTGCAGTGACCGGCAGTTGGTTGCAGACAAAAACTGCCTTTACAAACGGCACCCATCGCATTTTTTTCATTGCTGCTCTGGCAATATCCATTTTTTGTTCGAGATGCCATACTCGTCGTTCGCGCTGGGTGATCGTCTCCTCACGACCAGTCAAATACACATACCCCCCCTTTTCCTGGACCTGTGTGAATTCTTTGTCCAATGTATCAAAGATATTTTCATGGCCGTTGCCATCGTCAGACCACAAAAAAGAAGAAAGCTCGGTCCGGGTAAGCGGATACGAAAAAATATCAAAATAACACAAGGTTTGAATAATGGAACGGCGAAGTGGCTCCTGCATATACTCATCAGTGTAGCTGATCCCCTCAAAAAGAAAAAGCCGCCTGGCTGGCGGCTTATTGCATAGCTGCTTCTGGAAGTGGTGGGGCAAGTTCAGTAGTACCAATCACGCTATCTTCAACAATCATCTTGTTTTTTTCAAAACGAACGATTTGGCGTGGGTGTATAAGATATTGATGTCCGGATATGACCCCTGAC
Source organism: Candidatus Magasanikbacteria bacterium RIFCSPHIGHO2_02_FULL_47_14 (assembly GCA_001784275.1). Taxonomy (GTDB): domain Bacteria; phylum Patescibacteriota; class Patescibacteriia; order Magasanikbacterales; family UBA922; genus MFQB01. The sequence continues at coordinate 14,898 of MFQB01000001.1, read as the reverse complement.
TTCACACAATACTGCACGACCACATGATTCTCTACATCCAGGATAACGTCAACAACAGACCCAAGAACTTTATGCGATACGGTCTCTACATTCATTTTTTTTACCTGCTTGAGCGAGAGACGCATAAAAATATTTTAAGAGACAACGGTCGGTTCCTTCTGTTTTTTAAATAAGACGAGTTGCTGAAGCGCAGTAAGAAGTGTTGAAAAAAACCAATAGAGCGCCAGCCCACCCGGGAGTTGGAGCCCGATAACCACGGTCATCACCGGCATAACATATAACATCTGCTTGTTCATCGCGGCCATCATGGACTCGTCCTTTCCGCCCTCGCCCGCCTTCTTTGGCGGTTGCTTGCGAGAGAACATCTTTGCCTGCCAAAACTGAGCTAAGCCTGCCAAAACCGCAAGAACCACATTTCTTTTTGCCAGATCAAAAACACCAAAAGAGACCGGATCGATATGGCCGGGGTTCGCAACAAAGGGATAGAGCAAGTCAAAGCTATCTTTTGTTAACGCGTCGCGAAGCACCCAGTAGAGTGCTAAGAAAATAGGAAGCTGCAAAAGAAGGGGCAAACACGACCCAAGCGGATTGACCTTATGTTCTTTATACAACTTCATCGTCTCTTGCGCGAGTTGTTGTTGGTTGTCTTTATGTTGCTGCTTCAACTCTTCCAACTTAGGCTGCAAGTCAGTCAAGGACTTTTGTGCTTTGATGGACTTGTTTGTCAGTGGATAGAGCGCAAGTTTAATAAGAACGGTAATAACGACGATAACGACACCGACGTCAGGAATCAAGTTATATAATCCAACGAACCCGTTAAAGATAGGCTGGTGGAGGAGTATCTTAAATAATTCGCCCATAAAAATAGATAGCTCGGCCAGTATAGCATGCGTTATCTCCGGAATCAACTGTGCCTCCCAACATAAAACGTCCCCCGCCAGACCGGGAGACGTTTTCTTTTATTCTTGCATTTTCTTTAAATGTAGCGACTGCGTTCGGATCAAACCTTCAATTCGTTTCATCCAGCGTTCTGTTTTACTTTGAAACAGATGCGACGCTTCTATAAGGTGAATGGCGGTATCTTGCCGATGCAATATTAGATCCACGTCTCCCTGGGTTGCCATGTATCGTTCCACCTTTTCAAAACAATCGTCGTGTTCAATCAACTTTATGATGAGATTGTCCTGTACTCGATCGATCCTTTCAACCAAGGTCAAAAGTTCTTGAAGGTACCAACTAAGCGGTAACTCTTCTCCATCCTCTATCTGTTGTTCGACCTTTATGCATGGGGCACTTTCTGCCACGTGTTTTTTCTGAGATGTCTGTGCTGACACCTCGCGTCGCGAGACGCAAACAGTATGCTGCATAAACCCTCCTTTAAAAATAGATCGACAGGCATACTGCGAGTCTAACCAATCCTCATATATGCGTCAAGTGTGTGTTGGACTAATCTGTCCCAGGAGTAGTTCCGTGCCTGGTTTCTCCCCTTTTGGATGAGCTCTTCACGTAGGGATGCATCGCTGACTACTTGATAGAGAGTATGGGCTATATCTTCCGGGTTTTCTGGGTCGATATATGCCGCGCCATCCCCAAGCACCTCTTTGAGACAACTTCTGTCAGATGAGACAACCGGCAAACCGCTCACCATAGCCTCAAGCGGCGGAAGACCAAACCCTTCATACAAAGAAGGGAAGACAAAAACCGAAGCATGTGCGTATAGTTGGCCGAGCTCATCGTCTGGCACAAAACCCAGGTATCGACATTGCGGAAGATGCGTAATGTCAAAAGTAGACACCAAGCGGTCCCAAAAGGAATCATTTTTACCCACAAGTACCAGCTCATGCTCAGTATCGTATTTTTCTGTAAATATCTTCCACGCCCGAATCAAGTTCTCGATATTTTTATGTGGATAGGCCGCGCCGACATATAATATATATGGCTTGGTGGGTTTCGTAGACGTTGAGGTAACCATTGATTTTTTCCGTTCAAACGCGGCCTGATATGTCACGGTCATTTTTTCTTCAGGCACAGCGAGGGTTTCACACACATCTTGTTTCGTAAACTCACTCGTAACAAAAATATGCTGCGCAGCCTCTACGGCATGTCGCACAACCATACGATGAATATGGTCCTTCACCCAATATGTTACTGGTCCGAGTGTTGTCGCTTCGGGACGTGGGTAGTGATACATGGTTAAGTCGTGAATGGTCACAACAAACCTTCCCCGGTACAGCAAAGGAACGTTCCAGTGTGGAAAATGCATCAGATCGACTCGGGCATGGTTAATTAATTTGGAGAAAAAAACCTGTTCTTGCCACGAGTACCAAGGGACAGAAGTTTCAACAACCGAAAACCTACTCCCAGAAAATCGAGCACGTTCTACAACTCCCGGACGAACAAATAAGACGTATTCGTTTTGAGAATCCAATTTCAAAAGTCCGTCGACCAGCTCTTCAATATATCGACCAATTCCATACCCCTTCCCCATCATGCGTGCGTCAATCCCAATGCGCATAGTTATTTTTCATGAAGAAATGCGTTAAGCGCCTTTTTATCGCCATACGGAACAAAGTCTTTGTGATGTTCCGGCGGATAAAAAACCTCTCCCCGTACTTTTTTATGCTGAATTGAACACCAATATCTTTCTGTTTCCCCTGCAATAACGGTTGCATAATGCACTAAACCGTTGGCATACCCGCAATACATGCAGTTTAACTTCTGCCACCACCGAAGATAGGACAACTTATGTCGGTCAATACGAATGTATGCACTTCTTTTGACGTAGGGATAACCGTAAAGCGGAAAGCAGATACGATGATATACCTCTAAAAAGAGGTCTAAGAATATCATCGGAACAAGTGGCGGGTAAATAAAAAGCAAACTGAGGAGATGTTTTGGTATGCGTTCGCGATGTTTTCTATACTCCATATATTATATATGTGACATAAGAGATAAAAATGCCTGTGCTGTTTTTTGCCACTGATAGTTTTGTGCAGTCTGCTTTGCTTCTTCTGCAATCTTTTGTGCGATCTCAGGGTTCTTTGTTACCCATTGCAGGGCATCTGCGACTTCTCCGACATCATACGGATTAACCAACGCTGCTTTGCCTTGCGTCACCTCTGGCAGAGATGACCTGTTGCTGGCTACAACCGGAACTCCATATGCCATCGCCTCTACAACCGGCAGCCCAAACCCTTCATAGAAGCTGGGATACACAAAGACATCTGCCAGCTGATACAAGGACGGCTTATCTGCAGCGTCAACATACCCAATGTACTGCACACTCGGTGTCTCGTCTATCAAGCGTCTCACCAACGTACTTCCCCACCCCCATCCTCCTGCCAGTACCAAGTGGGCCGGGTGGTCGGGGTGTTGTTTTTTAAAAAGATTAAACGCCTTGATAATCCCATCAACATTTTTTCGCGGTTCAATCGTTCCGAGATACAGAAAAAAATGCTCTGGAAGATTATACTTTTTCCGCACATCTTCAAAAGTTTTTTTTTGTTTTTCAAAGTCTTCCTGAAAAACACCCGGATAGATAACATGTATTTTTTCAGAATCGACACCATACACATGCGCAACATCGCGTTTGGTATTTTCTGAGGGCACGATAATCGCGTCTGCGCGCTGGCACTGTGTGCGCGGACGAACCGCGCGGTGCCATAGTCTCTGTTTTTTAGTGTACCACTTGGGCTGAAGCTCAAAAGACAGGTCATGAATCATTAATGCGTATCTACATTTCGGCGACACTGATGTAAAATTTAAGTTCGGAGAGAAAAAGACATCCGGTCTCCCTTTTTTCTTTTCAACTAACCTGTCGAGATATGGTCGGTCGAAAAAAAAGGTTGCGGCACTGACTAACTTATTCGGCACAGCCACATGAACCGAGGAAGGAGTTGCGCCCCTCTTCCGTATTCCGCTAGAAAAAAATATATATTCATGCGGTGCAGACAAAGACTGCAATGCCTGTATCAACTGATACGTGTACTCCCCAACACCGGTACGGTGTTGCTCCATAAGCGGCCGGCAATCAACTCCAATTCTCATACCAGCTCTTTTCGACGCTCCTCAAAACGAAGCGGCATCTGACACTGATTGAGTCCTTGTTGAAACTCTTCATACCGATCTTCGACGTACCGTCTGACACGACGTTTGAAAGAGTCTGTACTGAATTTTAAGGCATGATCTCGGATGTGCACCCGGTCCCATGCATGCGGATCAAAATTCAAAAGCGCATCCAACAACTCCTCCCAATTTTGTCGGTAAAAAAATACACCGGTCTTGCCAGGGAGAACAGTCTCTGTCACGCCGCCAACGCCATACGCGATCACCGGTGTTCCACTCGCCATTGATTCAATCGGCGTAATTCCCAAGTCCTCGAGTTGTGGATGGATGAAAGCTCGTGCATGGCGCAACAAATCGGCTTTTTCTGTTTCTGTTACACGTCCCACGAACTCGATATTGAATCGTGCCCTTTTTCTCAACCGAGCAAGCTCAGGACCGGAGCCAAAGATTTTCAATGGCCAACCCAACCGATTAAATGCCTGAACAACCAGGTCAAAACGTTTATATGGAACGAGCCGACCGCCGGTTACATAATAGTCTTTCGCGTCACCAACCGAAAAAAGGTCGACATCAACCGGTGGAAAAATGATATCACTTTCACGGCGATAGTACTTTTGAATTCGTTGTCGAACGGTATTCGAGTTTGCGACAAAATAATCGACGCGATCAATGCTCATGCGATCCCATAAACGCAAACGGTGAATCAGTGGCGGCAGAAATGCTTTTATAATCCGATTATATTTTAAATCTTCAATGTACTCATGCGTATCGGTCCACAAATACCGTGTCGGCGTGTGGCAATACGAGATATGCAACGTATCAGGTCTGGTGAGAACACCCTTTGCAAATGCGCTGGTGGAAGATAACACCACATCAAAATCATGCAGGTTGTGGCGCTCAGTTGCAATCGGCATCCAGGGCAGTAACCACTGGTACCTTTTTTTTGCAAATGGAATTTTTCCAATAAACGACTGTTTCACTGTCGCGTCTTCAAATCCATCCACCTTTCCTTTGTCGTGGAACAAGACAAAAATAGGCGCCTCGGGCCATAACTGATGAAATGCTTTTAAGACTCGTTCAGCTCCCCCGTCTTGGGCAAGATAGTCGTGAACCAGGGCAATCTTCACAGCGCTTTTCTTTTCTTAAATAAGATAAATGGAGTTTTGATAGAGATAATCACATCAAGCCACAAGCTCCACTTTTCAATATAGAGTGCATCAAGTCTCATCTCATCTTCAAACGACAAGTCGCTACGTCCGGAAATCTGGGCAAGTCCGGTAATGCCCGGCTTAATGGCAAAGACAACCGTATGTTCTTTGGCATAGCCTGCGACCTCCCGCGGTTGGTGAGGCCTTGGGCCAACAATACTCATCTCGCCATGCAACACATTAAAAAACTGTGGAATTTCATCGATACTCCAACGCCTGAGAAAGCGCCCAAACGGCGTGATCCGCGGATCGTTGGCAATCTTGTAGATCGGTCCTTGTTTTGAGTTCTGCTTCGCAATCAAATTTTTTTCACGCTGCTCTGCTTTCTTACCCTCGGTGCCAAACTGGACACCGGTGGAGTCTTTCTGATGCATGGAACGAAACTTGAAAGTGAAAAAATGCCGACTTCGAACTCCGACCCGTTCATTTTTGTAAATAACAGGTCTGCCGGTCTCAATTAAAATAACACAGGCAACAATGACCATCACCGGTGACAATACGATAATCACCAGGAGACTAAACACCACATCAAAAAGGCGTTTTACAACACGCCCCCACCCCTCTAACCGAGTCTTTTTAATCTCGATAATTGGGACACCTGCCAACGGATGAATGCTCATGTTTGCTGACAAAGTTGCAAACAGGTCAGCAGAGTATTTAAAACCGATGTGACGTTGGTTGGCGAACTCCAATGCGCGCAAAGTGTCGCGTTCATGCGCACGTGGATTTGTCATAATAATTTCGTCGAGTGGCTCGGCAGATAACGCATTTCTCGTCTCTACGTTAAATGTGTCGTACTGTTTGACCACGTGGTACCCCAGCTCTGGTCGGCGTTCAAACACTCCAATTAACTCAGTCGCAATTGAATCATTTCCAATAACTGCAACTCGACGGAGACCAAGGCCCATGCGGTACAAAATCCCTTTCAGTCCGCGCATGATAAGCCGACCCAGAATAACAAAAAAGACTGCCAGTATCCAGCTCGATGCAATAAGAAATCGAGAATCAAAAGACTGTTGCGTAAACAACAGGTACACAGCGACCACTCCAATGACTGCTGATGACGCAATGATAATGCGATTAATATCGTTGGCAAATCGACGATGCGGGCGCGGTGCGTACAAGCCGGCAAAGGCAAACACTACCAGCCAAAAAATCACGACAAAAAAAATGCGCGAGAGAAACTCGGCAAGCGCCATGTCGAACATCACCGGTCGCAGTCGCTCAGCCCACTCGGTAAAGCGGAGAAGATACGCACACACTGCCGCCAAAATCAATCCGATAAAATCGACCGGCACCTGCAAGACCATGAAAAATAACTCGAAGCGTTTCATAACAATTTCTCACGTATAGTAACACTCACGCCATGCTCTGGTCAACTTGACAAAACCTCATTTTTTTGCTATATTTTTGCTGTCCATACCACATGGTCACCTCGATTCATCCCGCTTTGCGAGAGTGCATCGGGGAGGAAAGTCCGAACTTCATTTATAGGTAGTGGGTAACGCCCACCGGGCCGATGGCGACATCGGTTTAGGGACAGTGCCACAGAGACGATACTAGTCCCGACGCAAATCGGGATCAAAGGTGAAACGTGTGTCGGTGATTGATGAGTTCGCATATGCACCACATCAACCTACGATACTCGCCTCCTGGTGACAGGATGCGCGTGGTAAACCCTACCTGAAGAAAGAGCAGCGTTTCCCCTAAACGGGGATTCGAAAAGTTCGCTCGTTAGAATTCTGCAGCAATGCAGGATCAAGAGAAATGACCATCACCTTCCGCTTTGCAGGGCTTGCCCTGCTTGGCGGGGGCGGCACAAAATTCGGCTTATGGTATGGACATATAAAACCACCCCGCTTGGGGTGGTTTTATATTTTTACGTACTATTATCTCGTCACACTGATGGTTTCACTTTGTTCTGCATCAGGAGCACAAACCGTGACTCTGCCATTGGCGTCTTTGGCAATGTGGTAGCCGGCGCCATTGGTACTTGCACCGGTTGGGTCAGTCGGGAGGGATGGGATGTAGATGGAGCTGGTGGTTAAGACAGAGAGATCAACCAGGTTGGCACAGTCACCACCGGTTTTACAGACCTCGTTTGTTGCCACTCCGGGACAGTCTGCTGATGTGGGGATCGATGATGGCAACGAACCGCTGTTGTCGATGGCATATTGACTGACTGCATTCAAGATGGTGGTGACATCTGAGTTGCGCTGTGCGTTATTTGTCTTTCCAATCTGTCGCCCCGGGTTAATGGCGACAATGACGATACCGGCTAAGATGGCAATCGCGGCGACGACCAAGAGAATTTCCAATAAGGTAAATCCTCGATTGTTGCGGACCTGCATAGGTACGGTGGTTAAAAAAATAAATGATAAACAACGAATGATTGATAATCGCTATATTATCTCAAAATACTGCACGGGAACAGTATACCACATACTCACTTTCTTCAAAAGGAGGTAACGTCTTCTGAACTTGAAACCGAGATCGTTGGCTGAAGAGCATCTATAATGATACGGACCCGTCGAGTAGTATTGACCGCTGTTCCATTGGACCTCACTTCCCGTTGTGCCCCGCCTAAATTCAAGACCTCGGCTGTACAGGTGCCGGTGGATAGAGTGAGCTGCACAGAGCCTGTAAATGACAGATCGTCATGAAGAGTCTGAAGTGCTTGTTCTGTACACGCGTCTGCCAAGGCACGTGCCTGATGGGCTTCTTGCGCTGCTTCGGCCAAGTCCACAGCGTCAGTACCTCCCAACAAAAGTCCAACCGCGATAGCGCCGCCAATTGCTCCTGCAACTATAACGCTTACCAAGGTTGCAAAACCGTGATTATTGTGATCGAAGTGATGCTGAGCCATAAAATGTTTTTATATATGCGTATTTTGCGCGCCCGGAAGGATTTGCATGCGCGAGTGTAAACTCGATATAGACGTGACCCGGTGTTGTTGAAGTGGTCCGATATTCAAACGATACAGACGAGACGACAATGTTTCGTGACGTCAATGCGATAGGAGGATCTCCTCCCTCTCGCATCCACAATGTGTTGTCACCCCATGTTATTGTTGTTGGGTCATTGTTATTATCCAATACATCAATACTCATGGCTTCGGCACTGACTCCCACTGCCGGGGTAATAACAGCTTCGGCCTGGCGGACCGTGGCCAGAAGACGTTCCATTGTTTGTATCCCTTGAAACTCAACATCTGTTCGTATCTCTGTGCGTAGACGATTATCTAAAAGAAAAAGAACAAAACCGGCGATAACAGAAATGAGTACCGAGGCAATGGCGAGTGTCAAAAGTGTTTCGATCAGTGTAAATCCTCTTCGCTTCATAAAGTCATGTTCACTGACTTTGTCGATCCGTCTTGGAACATAAACGTAATCGTAACATTATTGCCGGAGATATTCCCTGTGTACCACAAACGAGTTACATCTACATCGTCTTCACCTGCGGGAATAGTATAGTCCTGAATATTCAGTTCGGTTCCGGTAGGTTGGTTGTTCACAGGAGTTCCGGGTCCGTCAGAAGACCAGACGATAGTATTCTCAATAGAAATCTCGCGGATGTTTTGATTCGGTGTTGTCCAGTCAACAGTGATTCGATCAATGACAATATCTGTATCGCCACTGTTCCCTAATTCGATACCGAGTATCTCAGATTTGCCTGAGCCTCCGGTGGTCGCGGCGCTTACATCAGCAGTCAAAAAATCTGACTGAATCGTTGTAACCGCTTGCCAGTTGGTAAGTCGGGATACGACGCGTATACTCCCAGATCGTTGGAGTGTTTGTTGCCAGGTAACGACGCTCGCGACCTCTTTTGTATCGGCGTCGATACTGGAAAGAGTAATGCTTCGGGTAAATTCATCAATTGTGTCTGACACACCGGTGAGTTGCCACGTACCTGTTGACGCCTGTAACCCATACGTACCGTCAGCAGGCAAACTTTCAAACTGGTTATCTCGAATCGAGCGTACAGCCTCGACACCTTGCTCGGCCAAAAAAAGAGCACGGACTCGGTCACCGGTGACGTCAATACTTTGTTGCGAATAAGCAATGGCAATAAGAAATCCTGTGACTATAATCGCAAAAAGTGCGGAAGAAAGAAGCACTTCAACAAGAGAAAATCCTTTATATGTCATATACAATATGGAGATAGGGCGGCGCGTTTCCTTCCCGTGACGAAAAGTACCAATAGGCCTCAGAGGCATCTTCGCTCGTGTCCTTGAGCAACCAACCATTATTTGTGGTGCTTCCACTTACCATCGCCTGTACATCGTTCGTCACATCCCATGAGCTCCACTGGAGGGTTCCGCTCCACGTCAGCGTTTCTGTATCCGTAGGGGCTGGAACAAAATCTCCGCCAGCAGTCGACCACATGGTGGTACTTGCCGCGTTATTCCAGGCTGTCTCGGTTTCACTCCAACTGCGCGTTATGCGGTAGACGCCGATGGTTCGCGTCGTCCCAAAGGTTTGCACTTGTTTTGCGTATAGTGTTGCTCTGGTAATTGTCGCAGAAGAAGGAACATGTGAAAGACCTATAAGAACAACAGCTCGTTTGTTGTATCCAACGTTACGCGGGTAGACTTCAAGGATAGTTGTACTGCCTTGCCGTGAAGAAGGCGCTCCTTGGTGGAGTGATGCGTCTTCTACCGCAACTGTCTCTAGTTCTCCGGATCTAACTTCTTCTGTGAGCCCCAAAGGATTCACAAACAGATGCCGCGGCTGAGTAATATCCGCATGCGTAAAGGTAATCAAACCACTTTGGGACGGTGTACCGCTGATAACGTCGAACCCCACCTCTTGAAGCCCTGAAATCGTGATGCGCTGAGAAAATTCGGTAACAGCGTCCTGTGTCTGGTCACGTGTGACATAAGAATTGCCACGGAAAAGTGTCATTGAACCGGAGGTGATATGTACACCCCAAGGGTTATTTCCAGAAGCGAGCTGGGCACGGGTCTGTGCAATACGAATGTTGTTCAACGCATGCCGAACAGCGATGTTGAGGTCGTTTGAACGTAATAGACGAACCGAAAACACAACCGAAACCATTCCTATTATTCCCAGGATGCTCACGACCAGCAGGATTTCAAAAAGTGTAAATCCTCGTTTGGTCATATCGTCTTCAAAATCCTCCCTGTCCGAGCAGTGAATACACGGGCAAGATAACTGCAAAAGCCACTGTCACCACACCTCCCCAAACAATCACCAACAAGATCGGTTCAATCATAACGGAAAGATTTTTTGTCGTTGTCTCAGCCTTTACTTCAAACGTCTCGCCGATATGACGGAGGGAGACTGACAGGTTGCCGGAACGTTCGGCAGCAAATATCATCTGTTGAATTGGAATCGGAATAAGTCGTCTCATCTTTGCGTATGAGTCAAAGCATCGTTGAAACGAATCACCGATCTCCACCCCTTGCCGAATGTGGTCATATAACATCTGATATCTGCGTATTGTTGTTGTATCATGAAGGGACTGTAGCGCATGTGTAAGCGGTAATCCTGCTTCGAGAAGCGTCCCTAACACATATCCGAAACGAGCCAACTCGACTTGCTGAATAAGGGTACGTACTCCGGGAAGCGTGAACAGCATGGCCTGGCCCCAATGCTTCGTCCGTGGATGAACAAAAAGAATGTATCCTATAAATACTATGACTGCAAAGATGGATGGGACGACAATAGACCCGTACTTGCTTATAAACTCACCAATGCCAATAAGCACACGTGTCACCAATGGCAACTCAACGTCAAGAGAGACAAACACGGTTGAGAGTCTCGGTAAGATAAACCAGGCAATTCCCATACTCACCACGAGGGCCAGTACAAACACCATGAGCGGATACATCATGGCACTTTTCACACGACTTCTAAAAAGATGATCCTTTTGTTGTTGGTCAACGATCATGCCCAGGTTCTCTGATAGTCGCCCGGTCTCTTCTCCAATTCGAATCAGTGCCGTGATATGTTGAGGCGCAAGTCGTGTTCGCTCCAAAGAACTCCACAACGGCTTACCTGCCTCGATATCTTCTTCAATTTCATTGAGGGCTTGTACCAGCCGTTTGGCACGGATGCCGTTCTTTACTCCTTCAAGGGCTTGTAAAATATCCATGCCTGAAAGCAAGAGCGTTGAAAGATTTTCAAATAGGTATTCAGACTCCTTGCGCATCCCAACACGTGCATACCAGGGGATTGCATGGCTTTTTGGCGCCGCTTCTTGTGTATTTTTTTGGGCAGGAGCGGCGGAGGTTTTTACGCGGGCAGAACGGGTAGAAGACATGGTTTTTATTATTGTTCAAGATATGGAGGAGCAGCGACACGCAAGACTTCATCAATAGTTGTGACACCTTTGGCCACCTTATCCATTCCGTCCTCAAAGAGGGAGTGCGCTCCTTGTTTCCGTGCCAGTTCCCACAACTGCTTTGTCGATGGATTTTTTAAAATCAAATCCTGGAGTTCCCGTGTAATTGGAAGAAATTCAAAAATTCCAACACGCCCCTGATACCCTGTGCCAGAACAAGCGGAACATCCTTTGGCAACAGTTGCTTTGAGTGAGTTTTCTTTGATATAGGATGCCGCAAGTGGATACTTTTCTCTCATCTGTGCTTTTGTAAATGTTTGTGGCTGTCCGCATTTTTCACAGAGACGTCGTACCAATCGTTGAGCAACGATTATCTCAAGGGTTGAGGTGAGGAGAAATGGCTCCACGCCCATGTCAAGGAGACGTGGAATGGAGGTGGCAGCATCATTCGCGTGGAAGGTAGACAAGAGGAGGTGCCCGGTTAATGCGGCGTTGACCGCGATCTCTGCGGTCTCGCGATCGCGAATCTCTCCCACCAATACGATATCCGGGTCTTGTCGCACGATGGAGCGTAAACCTTTGGCAAAGGTAAGATTTGTTTGTAAGTTGACTTGAATTTGGTTCGCACCTGCAATCTTGTACTCGACAGGGTCTTCAATGCTTGTGATATTTATTCCCGGTTCGTTTAAAATATTCAGAAGTGCGTATAAGGTTGTTGTTTTTCCTGAACCGGTTGGACCGGTAACAAGAATCATGCCAAATGGTTTCTTTGATGCAGCAGTAAGAATTTTCTGATCATTCTGAGAAAATCCAAGTTGATCCAGTGAAAGATCTCCAATGTACCCGTGAAGCAATCGCAGTGCGACCTTCTCCCCGTCGAGAACCGGAACGATTGAGAGACGCAGGTCTATGGATAACTCTTCTTTTTTGTACCGAATTGAACCGTCTTGAGCACTAAAATGCTCATCTGTCGGGAGGTGCGCCAATACTTTTAAACGATTTAAAATATTTTCATAGTTCTCTTTTGGAATCACGCCGACTTGTTGGAGTACTCCATCGACGCGAAATCGCACCATGACCTCCTTCTCTTGTGGCTCAAAGTGAATATCGCTCGCACGGTGATTCAGTGCATCTTCAAAAATTGCGTCAATAATTTCCGGCGCAACGCGTTTTCCTCCACTGAGAATATTCGTAAAACGAACTTTTAACGTTGACGCATCTGCAGTAGTCATGTCACTGCGTGCTTTTACAACGCGGGGCCGACAAACTCCATCTTGCCCTTCAACGCAAGGAGCTGTTTGCTTCGTCGGAGATGTTTTTGATGCCATATCAAGAATAGTATATCACAATTATCATTGACCGAGTATTCTTTCTTCACACATTCTCCCGACTGACCCAACCGGTGCAACTACGTAGGTATTTGGTCTATTATTGACATAAGTGACTTTTTTTGCTATACCAAAAATCCACCACTACAGCGAGGCAAACATGGCCCTCAGCACGAGTCGGGACACGATGGCCTACGTCCGGGCCGCTCTCACGACGCCGCTGCCGGTCTTCATGGTAAGTCTCCTGCGCCAGGAACAGGAGACCCCGCTGAGCCTGGCGCTCATCAAGAAGCTCCGCGCCTATCTGGGCTACGAGATCTTCCGTTACGTGGAAGTCCAGACGAACCAGGGAGCGGGCGCGGAAGATCGCCCAAACTTGATGATGGAGTTCGTCGCAGTCGAGATCTGCGATCAGATCCTGGACGGATACTCCCTTGCGGATCAGAGGACCGAAACCGAGTGGGAGGATCTGGTGAGCGAAGCCGCGGACCAAGTGGCCGTGGCCCTCGAGATGGGTGAAATCACCATGCCCATGATCGGGATCGCGACAGACCTCTGGATCGAGGTCCTGGAGGGGCTCTCGACCACCCGCACGCTCGGATCCATGAAGGTGGCCTGGGCGCGCTTCGGGCGAGGCGACCCGACCGGAATGGTCTCTAGGGACCCGGCCGAGTTGTCGACGGCGGAAGCCCGCCGACTCGTGGCGACTCTGAGGGAAGACATCGCCTCCGCTTTCAAGGCGCTGACCGGCCAGGAAGATCTGCCGGCGGACACGCTGACCATCAGCCTGGTACGGGCCATCCTGGACCTGAAGGACTACGACGTCGAGACCGCACCTCCCGGAGAGGTCGAAGGCACCATCGCGTGGAGCTTCTCGCTCCTCTACCAGCTGATCCGCGCTTTGGAACTGTTGTTCCACCTCGACGAAGAGTGATGGAGGTCGAGCAGTACCTACGCCGAGACCCGTCTCGCGCATCAAAACTGCTCTTCTCATTTGGCAATTATGTTTAGTTACTGGATGAGAGAAATAAAAAAACAACCCGACTCAGTCGGGATTGTTCCATAACTAGTGCCTTGGGAGAGACTCGAACTCTCACTCTCTTGCGAGAACCAGCTCCTAAAGCTGGCGTGTCTACCAGTTTCACCACCAAGGCATAAATAACATATCGAAAGTCAAAAAACTATAGCACAAAAACCAATCTTTTTCAATATAAAAAACGGTCGCTTCAGGCGACCGTTTTTTATATATCTACTACACTTGTATCACGACCGGCAAGACCATCGGTCGTTTTTCTGTTTTGGTAAACAGGAACTGCCCGATCTTGTCACGAATATCATTTCGAATCTGATTCGTATCTGCCCATGTGAGCGGATTAGATTGTACAACCATATCTCGAACCTTCTTGCGCATATCCTCGATCAACTTTTTGTTGTCTTTCAAGAAGATAAACCCACGAGAAATAATATCAGGATTTTGTACAAGCTCCCCTGTTTTAGCGTTTATTGTGGCAATAACCACAACCATTCCCTCTTCTGCCAACACCTGTCGATCGCGTAGCACCACATGCTGCATATCGCTCACACCCAAACCATCAACGAAGACATAGTCGCTCGGCGCTTTTTCTTTACGCACAGTCATCCCGGTCTTTCGCAATTCGATAATCGAACCGTTGTCAGGCACGACGACATTTTTTTCCGGGAATCCTTCGGCAATTGCCAGGTTTCTCGCCTCTTTCAAAAAGAAGTGATTACCATATACCGGCACAAAATATTGTGGAACGGTCTGGCGAAGCATGTCGCGGATATCTTCACGGGTTGCATGCCCACTAACGTGCACGTCCATAATGTCTCCATGAATAACGTAATCGCACTGTCGATAGATATTATCTTTCAGACGTTGAATACTGCGTTCGTTTCCTGGAATAATGGAAGAAGAAAAAATAACCGTGTCTGTTTTTTGAAGTTGCAACGAGCGGTGGGTTCGGTTCACA